>DATGLU010000097.1:0-5005 GCA_035294045.1 Roseiarcus sp.
TCTCGGCGAGCACGATCTCGGCGGCGTCACCGTCCAGCAATATCTGGCGCGTCTCGTCGCCGAAGCGACGACGATCATCAACGCCCATGATTACGGCCGGACGATCCACGACCTCGCCTTGCGCCGCGAGCTGATCCGGATCGGCGAGGATATCGTCAACGTCGCCTACGATTCGCCGGTGGATTCCAGTCCGCGCGAGCAGATCGAAGACGCCGAGCGCCGCCTCTATCAAGTCGCCGAAGGCGGCCGCTATGACGGCGGCTTCGCGCGCTTCGCCGACGCCCTGAAGACCGCCATCGACATGGCGGCAAAAGCCTATGAGCGCGACGGCCATCTCAGCGGCGTCGCCACAGGCCTCGTCGATCTCGACCACAAAATGGGCGGCTTGCAGCCTTCGGACCTCGTCATCCTTGCCGGCCGGCCTGGCATGGGCAAGACCGCGCTCGCGACCAACATCGCCTTTTCGATCGCCAAGGCGTACCAAGGCGAGACCCGCGCCGACGGCTCGCGGCAAACCTTGGATGGCGGCATTGTCGGCTTCTTCTCGCTGGAAATGTCGGCCGAGCAATTGGCGACCCGCATCATCGCCGAGCAATCGGGCGTCGCGTCCAACAAGATCAGGCGCGGCGACATAACCGAGCAGGACTTCCATCGCATTTCTATGGCGATGCGCGACATGCAGTCGATCCCGTTCTATATCGACCAGACCGGCGGCATTTCCATCGCCCAGCTCACCGCCCGGGCGCGGCGCCTGAAGCGCCAGCGCGGCCTCGACCTTCTTGTCGTCGACTATTTGCAGCTCCTTTCCGGCTCGAAGACGCGCGGCGACAATCGCGTCCAGGAATTGACCGAGATCACCACCGGCCTGAAAGCCCTGGCCAAGGAGCTGAACGTGCCGATCCTCGCCTTGTCGCAGCTTTCGCGCCAAGTCGAGCAGCGCGACGACAAAAGGCCGCAACTCTCGGATTTGCGCGAATCCGGCTCGATCGAGCAGGACGCCGACGTGGTTCTGTTCGTGTTCCGCGAGGAATATTATCTCAAGAACCGCGAGCCGCGGCCGGGCACCGAAGAATACACCGCCTGGCAAAACGAGATGGAGCGGGCCCATGGCCGGGCCGAAGTGATCATCGGCAAGCAGCGCCACGGGCCGACGGGAACCGTCGAGTTGCAATTCGAGGCCGAGCTGACGCGCTTCGGCAATCTCGCGCGCGACGAACAGATGCCGGACCGATATTGAAACGGCGGCCGCGCTTGGCCCTGTGCTTGAGAAAGCGGCTCGCCGCCGAAGTCTCCTCTCCCCGCGCAGCGGGGAGAGGTACGGAGAGGGGCTAGGGGAGTGAGGCTCTGCTTTGACGCGAAACGCCCAGCCCCTCTCCGTACCTCTCCCCGTTCCGCTTCGCTGCACGGGGAGAGGGGGCCCTGGCGGCGAAACTAGTCTCGCGATTTCGAGGTTGCTTTTAACGCCGCTATGCTCTCTCTCACGCCTATGACCTCGTCCTTCGACGCTGGCCCCGCCTTGAGCGCCGCCGCCGGCGTTCTGACCATCGACCTTTCCGCGCTCGCCGAGAATTGGCGCCGCCTCGCCCGGCGAGTCGCGCCCGCCGAATGCGCCGGCGTGGTCAAGGCCAACGCCTATGGGACGGGGCTGGAGCCGGCGGCGCGCGCGCTTTTCGCGGCGGGCTGCCGGACGTTCTTTGTTGCGCAGATCGCCGAAGGCGTGCGCGCCCGCGCCGCGCTTGGCGCGGCCGCGCGCATTTTCGTGCTCAACGGCCTGCAGGCCGGGGCCGAGCCCGCCGACTATGTCGCGCACAGCCTCGCGCCGATCATCGGTTCTCCGGAAGAGCTCGCGCGCTGGGCGCCTCATGCCGCGGCCGGTCCGCCTTGCGCGCTCCATGCCGACACCGGCATGAGCCGGCTCGGCTTCGCCTCGCTCGGCGATCTCGAAGCTGCGCTGACCGGCGTCGACCGCGGCCGGATCGCGCTGATCATGAGCCATTTCGTCTCCTCCGAGGAAGAGAGTGACCCGCTTAACAATCGTCAGATCGCGCTGTTCGACAAGGCGCGGGCGCTGCTGGCGGGCGTTCCCGCCAGCCTCGCCAATTCATCGGCGATTTTTCTCGCGAGCCGGCCGTTTTACGATCTCGTCCGGCCCGGCTATGCGCTTTACGGCGGCAATCCGACGCCGGCCGCGCCCAATCCGATGCGCGCGGTCGTCAGGCTCGAGGCGCGCATCCAGCAGATCCGGCGGATCGAGCCGGGCGCGAGCGTCGGCTACAACGCGCAATGGACGGCCAAGCGGCCGACGCGTCTCGCGACTCTATTGCTCGGCTATGCCGACGGCCTGCCGCGCAGCGCCGGCGCGACGGATCAGCGGGGCGGCGCCGAGGTGATGATCGCCGGCCGGCGCTGCCCGCTTGTCGGCCGCGTTTCGATGGACCTTTGCGTCGCCGACGTGACGGAGCTTGCCGAAGGCGCGATCCGGCCGGGCGACAGCGCGGTCGTCCTCGGCGAGGAGATCGGCGTCGACGAGTTCGGCGCGCGGTCAGGGACGATCGGCTACCACATCCTGACCAGCCTCGGGTCAAGGTACAGCCGCCGGTACATCCCCTTCTCTCCGTAAGGCGGGGAGAAGGGATTCGTTTCCCTCGACATTGCCGCCCGAATCCGGCTTCCCTAATCTCATGGCCAAGGGCAAATCGGTCTTCGTCTGCCAAAATTGCGGCGCGATCACGCGGCGCTGGCAGGGCAAGTGCGAATCCTGCGGCGAATGGAACACGATCGTCGAGGAGGCCGAGCCTTCCGGAATCGGCGCTGCGGCGGCGCGGCGGGCGGAAAAAGGCCGCGCCTTCGCGCTGGAAGGACTGGAAGGCGGCCCCGCGCAAGAGGCGCGGACAGTCATCGGCCTCAACGAGCTCGATCGCGTCGCCGGGGGCGGGCTGGTGCCCGGCTCGGTGGCGCTGATCGGCGGCGAGCCGGGCATCGGCAAGTCGACCCTGCTGATCCAGGCCTGCGCCGCCTTGGCCCGGCGCAACGGCCGCGTCGTCTATATTTCCGGCGAGGAATCGACCGCCCAGGTGCGCTTGCGCGCCGGCCGGCTTGGCCTTGCCGACGCCAAGGTCGAGCTCGCCGCCGAGACCAGCGTCGAGGACATTGTCGCGACGCTTTCGCTCGGCGAGCCGCCGAGCCTCGTCATCATCGACTCGATCCAGACCATGTGGAGCCAGACGGTCGAATCCGCGCCCGGAACAGTCACGCAAGTGCGCGCCTCGGCCCAGAGCCTCATCCGCTTCGCCAAAAGCAGCGGCGCCGCGGTGATTCTCGTCGGCCATGTCACCAAGGACGGCCAGATCGCCGGCCCGCGCGTCGTCGAACATATGGTCGACGCGGTCATGTCCTTCGAAGGCGAAGGCTCGCACGCTTTCCGCATCCTGCGCGCCACCAAGAACCGGTTCGGCCCGACCGACGAGATCGGCGTCTTTGAGATGACCGGGGGCGGCCTGAGCGAAGTGGCCAATCCCTCCGCCTTGTTTCTCGCCGGCCGCGATGCGTCGAGCCCGGGCGCGGCGGTCTTTGCCGGGATTGAAGGAGCGCGGCCGCTGCTGGTCGAATTCCAGGCGCTGGTCGCGCCGACCACGCTCGGCACGCCGCGTCGCGCCGTGGTCGGCTGGGATTCGAGCCGGCTCGCGATGATTCTCGCCGTGCTGGAAGCCCATGGCGGGTTGAAGCTCGGCCAGTACGACGTCTATCTCAATGTCGCGGGCGGCCTGAAAATCATCGAGCCGGCGGCCGACCTCGCCGCCGCAGCCGCTTTGGCGTCTTCGCTCGTCGGCGCCAGCCTGCCGGCCGACGCAGTCTATTTCGGCGAAATCGGGCTTTCCGGGGCGGTGCGGCCGGTGGCCCATGCGGCCTTGCGGCTCAAGGAGGCGGCCAAGCTCGGCTTTCGCCGCGCCGTGACGCCGCCGCCGCCAAAAGAACGGGACGAGACCGTAAAGATTGCCCGCATGGAAATTTCGTCGGTCGCCAGCCTGGTCGCCGAAATCGCCGCGATGGGCGTGAAATCGGTCAAGGCTGCAAAAGGATGACGAGATGAGCGCGCTTCGCTATAAGGCGCGGCAAACGGGGGCGCCGCGTCGGCCCCGACATGATGCGCAATCCGCACGAGGCCGATGAAATGCCGTCTTACCTCGATCTTGGCGTCATTGTGATTGTCCTGATCTCGGCCTTCCTGTCGATGGTGCGCGGCTTCACGCGCGAGGTCCTGGCGATCGGCTCCTGGGTGGCGGCCGCCGCCGCGGCGTATTTCTTCTATCCCTACCTGATGCCCTATGCGACGCCCTACATCCACAAAGAGATCATCGCTCAGGCGGTTTGCGCGGCGGCGGTGTTCTTCGTGACCCTGGTCGTCGTCTCGACCTTCACGGTGCGAATCTCGGATGCGATCCTCGACAGCAAGATCGGCGCGCTCGACCGTTCTCTCGGCTTCCTTTTCGGCGTCGCGCGCGGCTTTCTGCTCGCCGTCGTCGCCTTCGCGATTTTCAATTGGCTGGTCGCCGATAAGCAGCAGCCGCAATGGGTCAAGGACGCAAAGACCCGACCGATCCTCACCGCCACCGCCGATCGCGTCATCGCCATGCTGCCGGAAGACGCCGAGCATACGATCGAGAACTGGCTGAAGAGCGGCAAAGGCGCCGTCGCGCCCGACCAAGCGCCGCCGCCCGACGAGCAGCAGGGGACGAATCCCTCCGGCGCGGCGCCAGGGACATCGCCCGCCGCGCCCGCGCCCGCCGGATCGACGCCGCAAAAAAAGACCGATGCTTCGCCGGACGCGTCCTCCAAGCAGAAGCTCGAGGCGATCATCAACGGCAAGTCCGGCGCGACGAAGCAGAACTGATCGGGCGCGGACAGATTGGCCGGGCGAGCGGACCTTAAGGAGGCGATGATTTCCGAAGAGCCGTTTCTCGATCTCGACGCCGACCGGCTACGCGAAGAGTGCGGCATTTTTGGC
>DATGLU010000098.1:0-2909 GCA_035294045.1 Roseiarcus sp.
TCGCCACGGCCGCGGCGGCGCCGTTCGTGGAGCGCCTCGCCGAATGCGTCGAGGCGCAGCAGACGACGCGCTACGAGACGCTTTTCAAAGGGCCGGCCGGCCTGCGCACCTTCATCGTCAATCTCGTGCCGGTGGCTCAGGACGGCGAACCGGCGCGGCGGATCATCGCCATCGCCCGCGACGTGACCGACGAGCGCGAAGTCGAGCGCTTCCGCAGCGAGCGGGAGCGCGATTTCCGCACGCTCGTCGACAATTCGCCGGATGCGATCGTCCGCTACGATCGCGCCTGCCGCCGCGTCTTCTCCAACCGGGCGATCGAGCGCAACCGCAACATCGACCCGGAGGCGCTTATCGGCAAGACGCCGGTCGAAGCGCAAATCCTCGGCGACCGCGAGCAGGAGCGGCTCTATCAGGATTGGCTCGTCGCCGTGATGGCGGCGGGCAAGCCGGACGAAAGACAGTTCTTCTATGTCAGGCCGTCCGGCGAGCGCCGCATTGCGACGGTCCGCGCCATTCCCGAGCGCGGCGCCAATGGCGAGGTCGTCAGCATCCTGTCGATCGGCACCGACGCCGACCAGCGCATCAGGGCCGAGCGGCAGCTCCGCCAGCGCGAGCAGGAGTTCCGCAGCCTCGTCGAGAACTCGCCGGACATGATCGTCCGGTACGATACGGCGCTTAGGCGCGTCTATGTCAACCCGGCGGCGCAGAAGCGCCTCGGCGCCGCCAAGATCGCGCTTGGCGGCACGCCGATCGACGGCCCCAATCTCCAGGTCGACGTCTATATGGGCAAGCTGCGCGAGGCGATCGTCTTCGGCCGCGAGTGCGAGCTCGAATCCTCGTTCCAGGACAGCGACGGCGCGGTGCGCTGGAGCCATTCGCGGATCGTTCCGGAATTCGATCAGAACGGCAAAGTGGTCAGCGTCCTCGGCATTGGCCGCGACATCACCGAAATCGTCGAGAGCCGCCGCAAGATCCAGCGCCTCGCTTTCTACGATTCGCTGACCGATCTCCCCAACCGGGCGCTGCTCAGCGAGCGCATCGCCGAGATCGCCGCGCGGCCGGGCGGCGCCGGCGCGTTCGCGCTGATGCTGCTTGATCTCGACCGGTTCAAGGAGATCAACGACACGTTCGGCCACGCGCTCGGCGACGAGCTTTTGTGCAAAGTCGCGGCGCGCCTGCGCCGCTGCATCCGCAAGACCGACACGATTTCGCGGCTCGGCGGCGACGAGTTCGCGATTCTCCTGCCCGACGCCGCGAAGGACCGGGATTTCGCCGCGATCGCGGCGAAGATTTTGCGCGCCTTCGCCCGGCCGTTCCAATTGCCGGGGCGCGAGATCGGCATTTTCGCCAGCATCGGCGTCGCCGAATGCGCCGGCGAGGCGATCGACGTCGATACTCTGTTCAAGCAGGCCGATTCGGCGATGTACCACGCCAAGCGGCTTGGCCGGAACAATTTCCAATTCTTCACGCCGGAAATGACCGCGCGCAATGTCTGGCGCATGGCGGTGGAGACCCATCTGCGCAAGGCGATCGCGCGCGGCGAGCTCGACCTCTATTTCCAGCCGCGGGTGGCGCTGAAGACGCAAAAGATTCTCGGCGCAGAGGCGCTGCTGCGCTGGCGCCACAGCGAGCTCGGTTTCTTGACGCCCGACAAGTTCATCGCCATCGCCGAGGAATCCGGGCAGATCGTCGAGATCGGGCGCTGGGTTCTCGCCGAGGCCTGCCGGCGCGCCGTCGAATGGAACAAGGCGGCGCCGACGCCGATCCAGGTCGCGG
This sequence comes from Roseiarcus sp., assembly GCA_035294045.1. Classification (GTDB taxonomy): domain Bacteria; phylum Pseudomonadota; class Alphaproteobacteria; order Rhizobiales; family Beijerinckiaceae; genus Roseiarcus. The sequence goes on from DATGLU010000098.1 coordinate 1,777, forward strand.
TCAACCTGTCGAGCCGGCAATTCGTGATGAGCGACCTTGTCGCCTCCTTGCGCGAGATTCTCGGCGAGAGCGGCTGCCGGCCTGAATGGCTCGAGCTCGAAATCACCGAAAGCCTTCTGCTCGAGGACAATCAAAGCGTGCGCGAGACGCTCGAAGCCTTCCGCGACATCGGCGCCTCGATCGCGATCGACGATTTCGGCACTGGCTTTTCGGCGCTGAGCTACCTCACCCGTTTCCCGATCAGCACGCTGAAAATCGACCGCAGCTTCATCAGCGACGTCGATCGCGATCCCAAGCGCGCCGAGCTCGTCAAGGCGATCATCGGCATCTCGACCGCGCTCGAGCTGAAGCTGATCGCCGAGGGCGTCGAGAACCAGGCGCAGGTCGATTTCCTGCTCCGCGCCGGCTGCGAGGAGGCGCAGGGCTTTCTTTTCGGCCGGCCGATGCCGCATGCGGAGTTCAAGAGCCGGCTGCGCGCGCCGCAAGGCGCCCCCAAGGCGGCGGCCGTCGCGCGGCCGCGGCTGAAACGCGCCGCAGGCGCGGCCCTGCTGCAGGCCGTCAGCGCGCCTCAGCGGCTTTGATCGGGCGCGCCGGCCTCGCCGCCGAGCCGCGGCTGGGGGCGCTGCGGGATTTCCATCAGCAGGCCGCCGACGCCCATCGCGCGGATGTCCTTCGAGCCGACCGGCACGCCGGCGAGCAGGCGCTGCAGCACCCAATCGAAGCCGTTCTCTTTCGGCGAGCGGGCGCAGCCCGGCGCGCCGATGATCGGCCGGCCGGCGAGTTCGCCGAGCAGAAGCAGATTGCCGGGATCGACCGGCATGCCGAAATGGTCGATGCGGCCGCCGCGATTCTCGATCGCGGCGGGAATGACGTCGCGGCGGTCAGTGATCGCCGAGGCGCCGAAGACGATGACGAGGTCGCTTTCCGGCGCGACCTTATCCAAGGCCTGCGCCAAAGCCGCCGAGTCATGCGGCGTCCGCTCCTCGCGCCCGATCCGCGCCGAGGCGGGCGCGAGCCGCTCCTCCAAAATGCGCAGCGTCTTGGCGACGACGCTCGGCTTGAGCCCCGGCAGGAGCGTCGAGACGACGCCGACCCGCAGCAGCCGGAACGGCGCGACCCCGACCGCGCCGCGA
>DATGLU010000099.1:0-4329 GCA_035294045.1 Roseiarcus sp.
AGACGCGGGTCTGCCTGCCCCATCCGGAAATTCTCGATTCGCTCGCGCCCGGTCACCGCCTGCTGATCGATGACGGCAAGGTCCTGTTGAAAGTGACCAGCGTCGCCCCCGGCAAAGCGGCGACGATCGTCGAAATCGCCGGCCGCGTCTCGAACAAGAAGGGCGTCAGCCTGCCCGATACGACCATTCCGACTTCGGCGATGACCGAGAAAGACCGCGAGGACCTCGACGCCGCCTTGCAGGAGGACATCGACTGGATCGCCCTGTCCTTCGTGCAGCGCCCGGAAGACGTCGCCGAGCTCAGGATGATCGTCGGCGGGCGCGCCATGGTGATGGCCAAGATCGAGAAGCCGCAGGCGATCGCCCGGCTCGACGAAATCATGGAAGTGTCGGACGCGCTGATGGTGGCGCGCGGCGATCTCGGCGTCGAAATGCCGCTCGAGCAGGTGCCCGGCCTGCAAAAGCGCATCACCCGCACGGCGCGCCGGCTCGGCAAGCCGGTGGTGGTGGCGACGCAGATGCTCGAGTCGATGATCTCCTCGCCCGTGCCGACCCGCGCCGAGGTCTCGGACGTGGCGACGGCGGTGTTCGAAGGCGCCGACGCGGTGATGTTGTCGGCGGAAAGCGCCTCCGGCCAATATCCGCGCGAAGCGGTGGCGACAATGAGCCGGATCGCCGAGCAGATCGAGTCGGAGGAAATCTATCCGGCGGTCATCACCGCGCAGCGCGCCAGTCCCGAGCGAACCGGCGCCGACGCGATCGCGGTGGCGACGCGCGACGTCGCCGAGACTTTGGACTTGAAGCTGATCTGCGCCTGGACGGCGTCGGGCTCGACCGGCTTGCGGATCGCGCGCGAGCGGCCGCGCTCCTCGATCGTCGCGCTGACGCCGAACATCGCGGCGGCGCGCCGCCTTGCTTTGGTCTGGGGCGTGCATGCGATCGTCACCGAAGACGCGCGCGACGAGCGCGACATGGCCGAGCGCGCCTGCCGGCTCGCGGCGACCGAAGGCTTCGCGGAAGTCGGCGAGCGCATCATCATCGTCGCCGGCGTGCCCTTCGGCACGCCCGGCGCGACCAACAATATGCGCATCGCCTATGTCGAGGCGCATGACGCCGCGGCGGAGTAAGAGGGAGGCGGGCGCGCAGGCCGGCCGATCGCCGTCAACCCGCCATAGTTCCGTCGGCCTTTGTATCAGCCCCGCCGTCATTGCGAGGAGCGCAGCGACGAAGCAATCCATTCGTAGGGCGGCCCACTATGAATGGGATTGCTCCGCTTCGCTTGGCCGCGAAGTACGTGAGCTACTCCGCGGCGACGCGCCCGCTTGCCTTGCCCGCCTCCGCCGCAATCGCCCGCGCCTCGGCTCGGAGGATCGCTGCGACCACAGCCTCCGTCGCCGTATGATGCGGCGAGTGGCCGATTCCGGGCAGCACAGTGAGGGCCGCGCCGGGAATGTCGCGCCTGCAGCCGCGCGAATGGAGCTCGACCGAGACGACGCCGTCGGTATCGCCGGTCACGATCTCGGTCGGCGCGGCGATGCTTCCGTAGCGCTTGGCCTGCCGGATCACGAAGGCTTTGAGATCGACCACGTCCTCGGCATTGGCGCGAAAGTGCCGCGGCCGCAGCATCAGCGTGAGTCGCGTCCGCTCGGCGTAGTCCGGCGGCGTCGCGTTGGGCGTGAAAACCTCGCGCAAGCCGGCGCGCAGTGAGAGCAGCCCCGCCGGCAGGACGACAAGCCGGCGGAAGACCCATCCGAGAAGCGGAATCGCCGAGAGCGTGTAATGCCACGTGACGCCGCCAGGCCAGGGATGGCTGACCGGCGCGATGAGGACCAGCGCGCGAACGAAAGACGGCGCCTCGAGCGCCAGCGACAGCGAGAGGACGCCGGCCAAGGAATGGCCGACCACGATGGCGCGCTCGACGCCCAGGCGCGCCAGGGCGGCGCGGACGAGCTCGCCTTGCCGCGAAGGCGACGATGCGCCGCGGCCGAAGAAGCGCGAGCTCCAGCCATGGCCGGGACGATCGGCCGCGACGACGCGAAAGCCGAGCGCGGAGAGCGGCCCCGCCAGCGCTTCGGTCATGTCGGCGTGATTGCCCGAGGCGCCGTGCAGCAAAAGGACGACGCCGCGCTGACGACCTTGCGCCGGCGTTTCGACGACATGAATGACGCCGCCCTCGAGGGCGACGAGTTCGCCGGCCGGTGGAAAGCGCCGTTCGATCCGCCGCGTTTGAAAGGCGGTGAAAAGGCTAAGCGCGGCGGCAAGGAGGGCGACAACGAGGAAGGCGCCGAACGCCGTCACAGATCCTCGCCCTGGACGGCCTTGGTCAGGCGCTCGACGCTGTCCTTCAGGGACTTGAGCTGCGGCGCGATCTGCAGCGCCCGCTGATAGGCGCGCAGGGCGTCGTCGCGAAATCCTTCGCGCTCGAGAATGACCCCCATTCCGGCCAGCGCGCCGATATGCCGCGGCTCGAGCTTGAGCACATGGGCGATATCGGCCATCGAGCCGCGATCGTCATCGACCAGGAAACGCACCGTCGCGCGCTTGTTCCACGCCTCGGCCCATTCCGGATGGAGATCGATAAGCTTGTCGAGCAGCGCCAGCGCGACGTCGTAATTCTTCGCGGTCATCGCGGCGACGGCGCGCGCCATCAGAAGATCGCCGGCGTCCGAGCCGGATTCAAGTTCGAGCCGATCGATCGCGCCGATCAGGCCGGTGGTCTCGTCGGCGTCTTTCGACGCGGCGAGCCGGGCATAGAGATCGTTGAGCAGCTCGGCGCGGGTGCGCGGCGCCGGGGGCTTCTCTTGCGCCGACTCGTCGGGCTTTGATGATCGAGGCGCCGCATTCTCGCTTCCCGGACTCACGCCATGGGCGCGCGGCGGCAGGGGAACGGGCGACAGGCCCGGCAGGCGAAGGGTCGGCGGATGCAGGCTCTCTTCGGGCGCGGCGGCCGACGCGCCGAGCGCCGCCATCAGCAGAGCGACCGCGACGATCGAACCCAGGCGGATCATCCGCCAAGACTAAGCGCCGGCATGAGCAGGGTCAAAAGCCTTCCGCCGCCGCGCCGCGGCGGAGCCGTCACATTCGAGTGAGAGAGCGGCGAGCCGCCCGGCGATCAACCCTGGCGCGCCTTGAAGCGCTTCTGCGTCTTGTTGATGATATAGACGCGCCCCTTGCGCCGCACGAGCTGGTTGTCGCGGTGGCGTTTGCGCAGAGATTTCAGCGAATTGCGGACTTTCATGACTCACCGGTGACCAAACGCCGCCGGGAGCGACCCAGGGCTGATATTCGAAGGCGGTGCTATGCCTCATCTCGGCTTGGCGATCAAGGCTGAAAGCGGGCCGCGCCGGAGATGCGCGCGGCCCCCTGGGCGCGACAGAGCAACGCACGCCTCGGATTCATCAGGCGTTTCAATATTCTTACGCGATTTTCAAGCTCTCCATCAGCCGCCTGTGTCCTTCCGGGATCGGCGTCGGCTTCTGGCTGGCGCGCTCGACATAGACATGGGTGTAGCGGCCCTGCGCGGCGGCTTTCTCCGCGCCCGCTTTGAACACGGCCAGCAGATAGCGCACCGACGAGCGGCCGATCTCTTCGACCGTCACGCCGACCTCGATCGGGTCGGGGAAAGCAAGACTCGAAAAGAACGCGCAATTGCTGTCGACGACGAGGCCGACGACCGGGCTCGCCGCGGGATCGAGCAGGCCTGCTTCAATGAGCAGCGCGTTCACCGCCGTGTCGAAGAAAGAATAGTAGGCGACGTTGTTGATATGGCCATAGACGTCATTGTCCGACCAGCGCGTCGCGATCGGCACGAAGCGGGCGAAAGCGTCGCGCCGGAGCGGGGTCGGCCGCGGCGCTTTCGCCTCGCGCATCGGTCAAGCGTGGCCGCGCAGGCCGAGCGCGGCGCTCCAGAAGGCGCCGACCAAAGCCCAGGCGAGCAGCGTCTTGACGAGAGTCGCGGCGAAAAACGGCGCCACGCCCAACGCCCAAGCCTTTTCGGCGCCGATCAGGCCGGCGAGCCACACGAAGCCGAACGCGAAAATCAACGCATGGCCGAGCGCCATGGCGACGAGCAGGCGCGGCCCGGACCGGTCCCAGCCGCGCTCGGCAAAAAAGCCGATCGCGACCGCCGCGACGAGGAAGCCGACCAGATAGCCGCCGGTCGGCCCCGCCATATAGGCCGGGCCGGCCAAGGCGCCGGCGAAAACCGGCAAGCCGATCAGGCCCTCCGCAAGATAGAGCGCGACCGTCGCGCCGGCGAGCCTGGCGCCGAAAGCCGCGCCGAGAATCAGCACGACCAGCGTCTGCAGCGTCATCGGCACCGGATAGAAG
>DATGLU010000100.1:0-2257 GCA_035294045.1 Roseiarcus sp.
GCTTCGCATGGTCCCCCTCCCCCGCTTCGCGGGGGAGGATTACAAATGCTCCACGGCGACGACGCCTTCGACGCTTTTCAGGCTGCCGGCGATCGCCGCGGAGACGGCGAATTTCCCCGGCAGCTTGATCTCGACCTCGCCCTCCGCCTTGCCGAGAATCACGACCAGCGAGACCTCGCCTTCGCCCTTGGCGCGCAGGCGCTCGGCGATCGAGGGGAGGGGCGCCTCGTCGCGCAGGAAGACGCGCAGGCCCTTCTGGTTGCGCGAGGCGGCCTCCGCCAGCGCCTCGACATGGGTGATGCGGGCGCGCACGTCCTCGCCTTCGACGGCGCCCTGCAAGGTCACCAGAACGTCGGCGCCTTTTTCGAGCAGGTCGCGATATTGGTTCAGGCCCTCCTGGAACAGCACCGCCTCGTATTGGCCGCTGGGATCGGAAAGCTGCACCACGCCCATTTTCGAGCCTGATTTGGTGCGCCGCTCGTATCGATCGAGCACGCTGGCGGCGAGCCGCGCCGAGGTGGCGCCGCGCCGCACATTGGCGACGAATTCCGTCCAGCGCTCGACGCGCAGCCTTTTGAGCGCCGCGCCATAGGATTCGAGCGGATGGCCGGAGAGAAAAAAGCCGATCGCCTCGAATTCACGGCGCAGCCGGTCAGTCGCCGACCAGGGCGGCGTGCGCACGACAAGCGGCGCCGGCTCGGCGTCGCCGAAGAGGCCGCTCTGGCCGGCCGCGCGCTCGTCCTCAGCGCGATGGGCGAGGGCGAGCGCCGGCTCGATCGACGCGAAGGCGCGGGCGCGGTCCGGCTCGATCTCGTCGAACGCGCCGGCGGCGGCGAGGCTTTCCAACGCCTTCTTGTTGAGGCTGTGCGGATCGATCCGCCGCGCCATCTCGGCCAACGACGCGAACGGCTTGCCATCCCGCGCGCCGACCAAAGCCTCGGCCTGAGCCTCGCCGACGCCTTTGATCGCCGACAGCGCGTAGCGGATGGTCAGCGCGCCATTCTCGCCATGCGCCTCGAAATCGACGCCGGACCGGTTGACTGAGGGCGGCTCGACCTTGACGCCGAGCCGCTCCGCCTCGGCGCGGAATTCGGCGAGCTTGTCGGTGTTCGACTTATCGAGCGTCATCGCCGCGGCGAGGAACTCGACCGGGTAATTGGCCTTGAGCCAGGCCGTCCAATAGGTGATCAGCGCATAGGCCGCAGCGTGGCTCTTGTTGAAGCCGTAATCGGCGAATTTGGCGAGCAGGTCGAAAATCTCGTCGGCCTTGGCGCGCGAAAGGCCGCGCTTCACCGCGCCATCGACGAAGCGGGCGCGCTGGGCGTCCATCTCCTTCTTGATCTTCTTGCCCATGGCGCGGCGCAGCAGGTCGGCCTCGCCGAGCGAATAGCCGGACAGAACCTGCGCGATCTGCATCACCTGCTCCTGGTAGATGATGACGCCATGCGTCTCGCGCAAGATCGGCTCGATGCGCGGCTCGATATAATCCGGCTCCTCCTGGCCGAGCTTGCGCGCGCAATAGGTCGGGATATTGGCCATCGGCCCCGGCCGGTACAAGGCGACCAGCGCGATAATGTCCTCGAACCGGTCGGCGCGCATTTCGACCAACGCCTTGCGCATGCCGCCGGATTCCACCTGGAACACGCCGACCGTCTCGCCGCGGCCGAGCATCTCGTAGGTCTTCTTGTCGTCGAGCGGGATCATCGAGAGATCGACCTCTGTCCCGCGCCGCGCCAGCAGCGCCACCGCCTTCTGCAGCACGGTCAGAGTCTTGAGGCCAAGGAAGTCGAATTTCACCAGGCCCGCCGGCTCGACCCATTTCATGTTGAACTGGGTCGCCGGCATGGTTGATTTCGGATCGCGGTAGAGCGGCACCAATTCGACCAGCGGCCGGTCGCCGATCACCACGCCGGCGGCGTGGGTCGAGGCGTTGGAATAGAGGCCCTCCAGCTTCTCGGCGATGTCGAGCAGCTTGGCGACGCGCTCGTCGGCCTCGGCCGCCTCGCGCAGGCGCGCTTCGTCCGCCACTGCCTGTTTCAGCGTTACCGGCTTGGCCGGGTTCTGCGGCACCAGCTTGGCGAGCCGGTCGACCTGACCGAGCGGCATTTCGAGCACGCGGCCGACATTGCGCAGCACGCCGCGGGCGAGGAACGAGCCGAACGTGATGATCTGGGCGACGCGGTCGGCGCCGTAGCGCTGGCGCACATAGGCGATCACCTCGTCGCGCCGCTCCTGGCAGAAATCGACGTCGAAATCC
>DATGLU010000101.1:0-4559 GCA_035294045.1 Roseiarcus sp.
ACATCGCCGAGGGCGAAGACGAGCTTTCCTTGCGCGTCGCTGACCGCCACCGCGCCGCGATGACGGCTCTCTACCCGTCCGCCGCGCGTCGCTTCGACGAGGATCGGGTTAGCCACGGCGCTTAACTCCGCGCGTAACGTCGGAGACGCCGCAAGCCCTCATCCGGCCGCTTCGCGGCCACCTTCTCCCGCAAGCGGGAGAAGGTATTGTCGCCGCGGTCGGCGACCGCGGCTCCAGTACGGCAGTTGATGAAGACCGCGACACGCCCCCTCTCCCGCTTGCGGGAGAGGGTTGGGGTGAGGGTAAGCCGCAGCATCAGTATTTCGCCCAAGCCGCGCGCGCTAAGCCAACCGCTCCGCCACAGCCTTGCCGGCGGCGACCGTGTCGGCCGGGCCGCCGAGGTCGCGCGTGCGGCAACGCGGTTCTTCGAGCGTCGCGACGATGGCCTCCTCGATCGCCCGCGCCGCTTCGCCCTCGCCGAGATGGTCGAGCATCATCGCCGCCGACCAGATTTGCGCGATCGGATTGGCGATTCCTTTACCGGCAATATCGGGCGCCGAGCCATGAACCGGCTCGAACAGCGACGGAAACTCGCGCTCCGGATTGATATTGCCGGATGGCGCGATGCCGATCGAGCCGGCGCAAGCCGGGCCGAGATCGGAGAGAATGTCGCCGAATAGGTTCGAGCCGACGACAACGTCAAACCAATCGGGATGCAGCACAAAATGCGCCGTCAAAATGTCGATATGGTACTTGTCCCAGCGAATCCCCGGATAGTTCGCCGCCATCGCCTCGACGCGCTCGTCCCAATAGGGCATGGTGATCGAAATGCCGTTCGACTTGGTCGCCGAGGTCAAATGCTTCTTCGGCCGCGAGGCGGCGAGATCGAAGGCGAATTTCAGGATGCGGTCGACGCCGTGGCGCGTCATCACCGTCTCCTGCACCACGGTTTCGCGCTCCGTGCCGGCGAAGATGCGGCCGCCGATCGAGGAATATTCGCCCTCGGTATTTTCGCGCACGACATAGAAATCAATGTCGCCCGGCTTGCGATTGCGAGCGGGCAAGGCGCGCCGGGCATCAGCCGCACCGGCCGAAGATTGACGTATTGATCGAATTCGCGCCGCATCGGGATCAGCGAGCCCCAGAGCGAGACATGGTCCGGCACAACCGCCGGCCAACCGACCGCGCCGAAGAAAATCGCATCGTGCTTTGAAAGCTGCTCCTTCCAATCTTCCGGCATCATCCTTTTGTGGCGCAGCCAGTAATCGACGCAGGCGAAATCGAACGAAGCGAATTCGAGATTGAAGCGGAACTTCTTCGCCGCCGCGTCGAGCGCGCGCAGGCCCTCGGGCACGACCTCCTTGCCGATCCCGTCGCCGGCAAGGACGGCAATGCGGTAGCTGCGGTTGCTGCTGAGTTTCGTGTCCACGCGACTCTCCGATCGCTCGCCGAGTGTCATTCCCGCGAAAGCGGGAATCCAGAACCGCCGCGCTTGTCAACTCACTCAGCCTGGATTCCCGCTTTCGCGGGAATGACACAGGCACAATGGCCATGGCGAGGCTTCTGTCAAATCCGCTTCACTTTGACCGCAGGAATCGGATCGCCCGCGACGCGCCGACTGAGTAGCTCTCCGCGATAATGTTCCAGGAGCCGATCCGATGAGCCTCGCCGCGCCCTCCCGCCTGCCGCGTTCCTTCATTCGCCTCGCCTGGTCGAATCTCGCGGCGCAATGCTCGGAGCAGATGGCGCTCGCCGCGGCGGCGATCGTCGCGGTTCTGGCGCTTGGCGCCGGCGGAACCGAGACCGGCTTGCTGCAAACCGCGCAGACATTGCCCTTTCTTCTTCTCTCTCTGCCTCTCGGCGTGCTCGCCGACCGCGCCTCGCGGCGCGGCTTGATGGTGGCCGCCGAGGCGGCGCGGGCGGTCTCGCTGGCTTTGACCCTCGCGCTCATCTTCAGCGGCAGGCTGAACCTTGCGCTGCTCGCCGGCCTCGGCTTTCTCGGCGCGACCGGCACGGTCGCCTATAATGTCGCCGCGCCGGCGCTCGTCCCGCTCCTGGCGCCGCGCGAATCGCTTCCGCGCGCCAATCGCTGGCTCGAATTGGCGCGCAGCGCGGCCTTCGCGGCCGGGCCGGCGCTTGGCGGCGCCTTGGTCGGCTGGGCGGGCGCGCCCACGGCCTATATCGTCGGGACGACGCTCTCGCTCGTTGCGCTTGTCCTGCTCGCCCGCTTGCCCGACGCCAAGCCCGCAGCGAAAGCGGCGCGGCGTCATCCAGTCCACGAGCTTGTCGAAGGCGCGCGCTTCGTCGCCGGTCATGCCTTGCTGCGGCCGCTGCTGATCGTCGCGATCGTCTTCAACACGTCGTGGTTCATCTTGCAGGCGGTCTATGCGCCTTATGCGATCCGTCATCTCGGCCTCAACGCATCGGGCGTCGGCGCGACGCTTGGCGCCTATGGCGCGGGCATGATTTTCGGCGCGCTCGGCGCGCCGACCCTCGGTCGCTTCCTGAGCTTCGGCGCCTTGATCGTGGTCGGGCCGCTCTGCGGCTTCGCCGCCGCGCTGCTGATGGCGGCGACGATCCTCGCGCCCTCCGGCCTCCTCGCCGGCGCGAGCTTCTTTCTGTTCGGCGCCGGGCCTGTCGTCTGGGTGATCACGACGACGACCTTGCGCCAGACCGTCACGCCCAACGCGATGCTCGGCCGCGTCTCGGCGATCATCGTCACGGCGACTTATGGCGCGCGCCCGCTCGGCGCGGCGATCGGCGCGGCGCTAAGCGCGAGCGCCGGCGTCAAGGCATGTCTTTTTGTCGCCGCGGCCGGCTTCTTCATTCAGTTCGTCGCGATCGCCGTCTCCGCGCCGCCGCGGCTCAAGGCGCTGCCCGAGGCGGCGGAGTGAACCCTTCTCCCCGCAAGGCGGGGAGAAGGGAACTACCCCCTCCCCACATACGGCATTTTGGTCGCCATGATCGTCATGGTGAAGATATTCGTCGTCAGCGGCAGGCTGGCCATATGCACGATCGCCTGGCCGACTTCGTCGGCGTCGATCGTCGGCTCGACGGCGATGCGGCCGTCGGCTTGCGGCACGCCTTGCGTCATCTTGCGCGCCATGTCGGTCAGCGCGTTGCCGATATCGATCTGGCCGCAGGCGATGTCGTATTTGCGGCAATCGAGCGCGATCGATTTGGTGAGGCCGGTGATCGCATGTTTCGTCGCCGTATACGGCGCCGAGTTGGGCCGCGGCGCATGCGCCGAGATCGAGCCGTTATTGATGATGCGGCCGCCTTTCGGCGTCTGGTTCTTCATCAGCGAGATCGCGCCTTGCGCGCAGAGAAAGGCGCCGGTCAAGTTCACGTCGACCACCGCTTTCCATTGCTCGTAGGTCAATTCCTCCATCGGCAAGCCGGGCGCGCCGGCGCCGGCATTGTTGAAGAGAAGGTCGAGCCGACCGAAACTCTCGGCGACTTTGGCGAAGAGGCCTTTCACCGCGCTCGGATCGCCAACATCGCAAGGATGAACCAGCGCCTTGCGGCCGAGCACCTTAACGGCGCCGGCGGTCTCTTCGAGCGGCGGCGACCGGCGGCCGGTCAGCGCGATATTCCATCCCGCCTTGGCGAGCGCCAGCGAGGCGGCGCGACCGATGCCGACGCCGGCCCCCGTAACGAGGGCGTATTTTTCTTCAGCCATCCGATTCTCCCGATAAGCGCCGCGTCTCTATAACAAAGGCGGCGCGCCGACGTCAGCCGGCTCGGCGCCGGCGCGGCGGGCGCGCCACAGATCCGGAGCAATGCGCCACAAAACCGCGCCCAACACCAGCGCGCCGCCGATCATCGCCCCAACGCCGGGATCCTCCCCGAAAAAGGCGAAGACCCAGAGCGGCCCGAGCACCGCCTCGGCCATATTGATCAAAGCCGATTCGGCGGCCGGGATGAGCTTGGCCCCATCCATGAACATGACGAAGGCGATGCAGACCGTGGCGAGGCCGAAAGCCGCCAGGATAGTGAGGTCGCGGACGCCGATCGCCGTCTGGCGCGGTGCGAGATAAAAGGCGACCACCGCCGCCAGCGCGGAGCCGATCGTGTTGATCGAGGTCAGCGACATTTCCGGGTGACGGCGCTGCAGCACGACCATCAGGCCGAAACTGATGGTCATCAGGAAGGAAAGGCCCTCGCCTACAAGCCGGCCGCTCCCCGCCGCGCCGCCGACCATCACGGCGACGCCGGCCAGCGCCAGAGCGGAGGCCGCCAGGGTTCTGCGCGACGGGCGCTCGCCGAGCAACAGGTAAGCGAGGCCGGCTGTGACGAAGGGCAGCGTCGAATAGATGACCATCACGTCGGCGACCGTGGTCACCCGGATCGCCGCGATATAGGACGACATGGCGATCGCCGCGAGGAGCACGATCAACGGGGCGAGCGTGGAGCCGAGGCCGAAAAGCGGGCCGAGCAGGCCGCGGCGCCATTCGAGCAGCGCCGCCGCGCCGAGGAACAGCGCGCCGAAGCCGGCGCGGCCGGCCAGAACCGCCCAGACGTCGAGGTGATTGAGCAGGCGGGTGAAGATTCCGGCC
>DATGLU010000102.1:0-7966 GCA_035294045.1 Roseiarcus sp.
CAGCCGTTGGCGCGGCGGCCCATGCTGCCGACCGGCAATCCCCGACTTTGATCGATCGCCGTCATCGCGCCGCCTCCGCCCGCTGCGCGAGCTCCCGCTCAGGCCAAAGCCATATCAGAAGGCCGGCGAGCGTGGCCGCGGCGCCGACGCCCGCCAGCCACCAAATCTGCAAAAGGAGGCCGACAAAGCCCGCCGTCATCGCCAGCGTGACGATGAATGGGGCGGGCGAGTCCTCAGGCATTTTCAAGATCGCGTCGGGCAGGCCGTCGAGCGCCGTCGTCGCCAGCGCCTCCTTGCCTTTGTCCAGCGGCATGCCGCGCCGCCATTGCGATTCGCCGACGCTGTCATGCAGGCGCGATTCCCATAAAGGATGGCGGCTCGCGACCTGGGGAATGACCGGGAAATTGTAAGGCGGCGGCGGCGAAGGCGTCGTCCATTCGAGCGTCGGCCCATCCCAGGGATTGGGGCCGGCGATTCGGCCGCTGCGAAGGCTGATGACCACATTGGCGAAATAGACGATGACGCCGATCGCCAGGATGAAAGCGCCGACGCTGGTGATCATGTTCAGCGTGTCCCAGCCGACGCCGGCCGGGTAGGTGTAGATGCGCCGCGGCATGCCCCAGAGGCCGGTCAGATGCATCGGCAGAAATGCGACGTTGAAGCCGATGAAGATGATCCAGAAGCTGATCTTGCCGAGCGTCTCGCTCATCATCCGGCCGGACATTTTCGGGAACCAGACATGCAGCGCGCCCAAGACCGCAAAGACATTGATGCCGATCAGGACGTAGTGGATATGCGCGACGATGAAATAGGTTTCGGTCAATTGCAGGTCGGAGGGAACGGAAGCGGTCATGACTCCCGAGACGCCGCCGATCACGAACAAAGCGATGAAACCGGCGAAGAAATGGAACGCGGCGGTCGTCACCGGGCGGCCGGTCCAGATCGTCGCCACCCAGGACAGCACCGCGACCGCGCTCGGAATGGTGATGACGAAAGAGGCACCGCTGAAGAAAGCCAGGGCGAGAAAAGGGATGCCGGTGGCGAACATATGATGCAGCCACACGCCGAAGCCGAGCGTCATCGTGGTGATCGTGCCGAGCACGACGGCGACATAGCCGACGAGCGGCCTTCGGCAAAAGAAGGGCAGCGCGTCGGAGACCATGCCCATCGCCGGCAGGACGACGACGTAGACCCAAGGGTGGGCGTAGATCCAGAACAGGTGCTGCCAAAGCAGCGGATGGCCGCCGCTTTCGGGCGTGTAGAAATGGGTGCCGAATTGCCGATCGGTCCAGAGGAACAAGAAAGCGAGGCTGACCGCCGGCACGGCGAGAAGATTGCCGACCGAGATGGTCGTCGTGCCCCAAGTGAGAATGGGCACGCGGTTGATCGACATGCCGGGCGCCCGCATCCTTAAGAAAGTGACGACGAAATTCGCCGAGCCGACCGTCGTCGAAATGCCGAGGAAGATCATCCCCAGCGCGTAGAAATCCATGTTCAGGCCGGGATTGAATTGGCGGAGAGAATAAGGCGCGAAATTGTACCAGCCGTCATTGGGGACCGCCGTGGCGAGGATGCTGCCATACATGAACAGGCCGGAGGCGAGGTAAATCCAGTACGAGAACGCGTTGAGGCGCGGAAAGGCCATGTCGCGCGAGCCGAGGACCAGCGGGAATAGATAGTTGCTGAAGCCCGAGAGGATCGGCAGGGCGTAGAGGAAGATCATCGTGATGCCGTGCAGCGAGAACAGCTCGTTATAGGTCTCGGGCGCGACGAGATTCTGATTGGGCCGGGCGAGCTGGACGCGCATGATCAGCGCTTCGACGCCGCCGGCGACGAGGAAGGCGAACGCCGTGACCAGATAGCGAACGCCGATCTCTTTATGATCGACGGTCGAAATCCAGCCATAGAGCCCGGGCTTCGTCTCCCAAGTCTCCTCCAGCGAATGGGCCAGCGCCGACTCGTAGCCTGAATCCACTCGCTCGGGGACGCGATCGTATTCGGCGACGGTCAAATGCGGCTCCTTTATTTGAGCGTGAGGAGGAAGGAGCGGATGCTCGCAAGGTCCGGCCCGGAAATGGCGAGGTCGGGCATCAGGCAACCCGGCTTGATGTTTTGCGGATCGGCGATCCAGCCGGAGAGATAGCCGGGATTATTCGGCAGGACGCCGGCGGCGATCGTCGAGCGCGACATCAGATGGGTCAGGTCGGGTCCGACGCGCCCGGCGGCCGGCGAGCCGCGCACCGTATGGCAGGCGCCGCAATGCTGGATGAAGCTCTGCTCGCCGAAGCGGGTCTGGTCGGAAGCCGGCGCCGGCGCGTCGCGCAATTGGGCCTGCCGCCAGGCCTCGAACGAATCCGGCGCATCGGCGAAGACGGCGAGCGCCATATGGGCGTGCTGCTCGCCGCAATATTCGGAGCATTCGCCGCGATAAACGCCGGGCCTATCGGCCTGCAGCCAGGTGACGTTGACCTGGCCGGGTATGGTCTCGGTCTTGCCGCCGAGGCTCGGCACCCAGAACGAATGAATGACGTCCATGCCGGTGACGGCGAAGCGCACCGGCTTGCCGACCGGGATGTGAATCTCGTTGGCCGTCTCGAATATCTGGTTCGGCTTTTCGCCGTGGTAGATGAATTCCCACCACCATTGATGGCCGCGAACCTCGATCGTCAGCGCCGGCTCGGAGGGCGGATTGGCGATGCTCGCCATGGTCAGCGAGGTCCAGACCACCAAGCCGATAAGCACAAGCGTCGACAGGCCGACGCCAATGCCGATCCAGCTCGTCGCTCGCGTTTCGCCGATCGGCGTGTCGCTCACCGCGCCGCCGCGCCCGCGGCGCAGGATTCCGACAATGACGAGCGCCGAGATGATGACGACGACGGCGATGGCGACGCCGAGTAAGCCCCAAGTCAGCGGCGCGATCGCATCGCCCATGCGTCCGGCCGACGACAGGTAGCTCATTGGCGGCGCGGCGAAGGCGCGCCCGCTTGTCGCGGAGAGGACGATCAAGACGGGGGCGGGCCGGGCGCAGCGCATGAGCGTCTCATTGACCGCTGGGCTGCTGCCCGTTGCTGAACGGCTCGGTGAAGCTCCACGGATGCGTGGTCTGCACATATTCCGTCGGCGTTTGTTGGATATCGGGCGAAGGCGGGGCGCGCGAAATCGTCCGCCCGAAATTCTTGCCGGCGGGCTCCGCTAGGCTCTGGACATAGGCGACCAGCTCCCAAATCGTCGATTCCGGCAGCACGTCGCCCCAGGCCGGCATGCCGTTCGGCCGCCCCTGATAGATGCTGAGGAAGAGGTTGGGGGCGCTCGACCCATAGATGTACCGGCGGTCGCTGAGCGACGGCCCCATGCCGCCGCCGCCATTCGGGGCGTGGCAGCCGACGCAATTGAAATGGTTGAAATCGCGCATGCCGCGCGTGACCGCCTGCGGATCGTCGGCCAGCGGATTGTCGATATGGGCGCTGAGCGCGACATTGCCGGGATGCAGATCGGAGACGGGGACATGCAGGATCGGATTGGCCGAGGCCGAGAACGGCGCGACGCCGCCCGGATTGGCCTGGATTTCAGGAAGCCCGGCGCCGGAGCGCGGCGACGCGTTGGGCTCGACCGGCAGCCCCATCTGAGACGAGGTATTGGGCTGCCCGAAAGCCGGCGAGGCGAGGAGAAGAAAAGCAGCGGCGGCTTTGACGAGCTTCATGCGCCTTTCCTTCGGCTTTCGCTTCACTTCGGCTGCGCCGGTTGGCCGCCGGCGGCTTGCGCGGGTTTGGGAATCGCGAAGACGAGAAGCTCGCCGCCGCCCTGGGTGTAGGTCGGCAAATCCTGCGTCGCGCCGGTAAAGCCGAGCGCGCCGTTGCGCACGCGCGGATCGACCTGCGCATTGGCGACCACGCCCGGCCAGCCGCCGACCCCGGTTAGCACCGCGACATATTGCACGCCGTCCGCGCCCTGGTACGTGACCGGCTGCGCGATAATCCCCGAGCCGGTATGAAACTGCCACAGAACCTTGCCGTCCTTCGCGTCGACCGCTTTGAACCAGCGATCCATCGTGCCGTAGAACGCCACGTCGCCCGCGGTGACCAAGGCGCCGCTCCAGACCGGCATGTTCTCCTTGATCGACCAGACCTTCTTCCGCTGAACCGGGTCCCAAGCCATGAACTCGCCGCGATAGCCGCCCGGCCCGGCGAACATGTCGACCGTTGCGCCGACATAGGGCGTGCCGGCGATATAGCCGACATCGGACGTCTTGAAATTCATGCAAAGATGCTGGTGCGGGACATAGAGCAGCTTGGTGCGCGGCGACCAGGCCGAGGGCTGCCAATCCTTGGCGCCGGGCGAGGCGGGACAGACATCGCGCACCATGCGGCCGAGATCTGGTTCGAGGTCCTTGTTGGGAATGATCCGGCCGGATTTGAGATCGACCCCCTTATAGGCGTTCACCGTGTCGTACGGATCGGCGGAAATGACTTCGCCGGTCTGGCGATCGATGACGTACATGTAGCCGTTGCGGCCGGGATGGACGAGGACTTTGCGCGTCTTGCCGCCGATATCGAGATCGAGCAGCACGTTCTCTTGGATTTCGTCGTGGTCCCATAGGTCGTGCGGATTGAGCTGATAGGCCCAATGCGCTTCGCCGCTATCCGGATCGCGCGCGAAGACGGTCGACGTCCACAGATTGTCGCCAGGCCGCTGATTGGCGTTCCAAGGCCCGGGGTTGGCGGTCCCATAATAGACGAGATTGAGACTGGGATCGTAGGAGAACCAGCCCCAGACCGTGCCGCCGCCGATCTTCCAAGCGTCCGGCGGCCAGGTCGTCTCGCCGAGATTTTGGCCTTTCATGAAATCGTAGAACGGTTTGAAATCGGGGCCGATCTTCACGTCCTTGTCGGGTCCGGTCGAATAGGCGACGTAGTCGATCTTGCCCGAATTTTCGTCCAGAACCGTGATGCGGCCGCGTACGCCGAGCTCGCCGCCGCTAATGCCGACAAACACTTTTCCTTTGACGACGAGCGGCGCGTCGGTCGTCGTCTCGCCGAGATTGATGTCGCCGGTTTTCGTGCTCCATTGCTCGCGGCCGGTCTTGGCGTCGAGCGCGACGATGTGATTGTCGAGCGTGGCAAGAAATATCTTGCCGTCGTCATAAGCGATGCCGCGCGTCACGACGTCGCAGCAGGCGACGCCCTGGGCGGCGCGATCCTGGTACGGAATATACGTCCATTTCAGATCGCCGCTGACCGGATCGAGCGCGAAGACTTTGTTCGGGTAGGAGCTGACCACATACATCGTGTCGTCGACAATCAGAGGCGCGGCCTCTTGTCCACGCCTCGTGCCGACGGAGAACATCCAGGCGACCTGCAGCTTGCCGACATTCGAGGTATTGATCTGATCGAGCGGGCTGAAGCGGGTATTGGCGTAATCATGCGCCGCCATCACCCATTGCTTGGGATCTTGGGAGAGTTTTTGGAGGTCATCGGCGTGAGCGGAAGCGGTCGCGAGGATCGTCAGCGCCAAGCAGATGAGTCCCGCGCGCATCCCAACTCCCTCCAAGTTCAAAAGGCCGACGAATTCAGATAGGCTTCGCCGCGCCGCCGCTCAGCGGCGCGTCCAATCGCCGAAGCAACAGCGCAAGCCCGACGATCGAATAGGCGGTGAGGAGAAGCCCGCTCGGCGCCCACATCAAAAGGCCGCCAAGCTGCTGATCCCCAATCCAGGTCAGGCCCCAAGCGGCGGTCGTAAACTGATGGACCGAGAATAAGGGAGCGCGGGCGAAGGTAAGCAGCGCGCCGAGAAACGACATTTGCAAGCCGGTCGCCGAGATCGCGAAGAAAGCCGGCCAAGCACGCGAGCGGAAGGTCGCAAGCCACAGCCAGAGCGCCGCGCCGGCGGTGGAGATATGCATCAGCCAATAGACGAGATTATTGCGGAGCGTTTCGTCGTAAGGCGCGGGGCTGTGCCAAAACCATAGGATCGCGGCAAAGGCCATGACGCTGGCCGACAGCGATCCGGTCGAGACGGTCTTTTCCCGCTGCGGCAGCGCCGCGACGCCCCAGGCGATGAGCGGCGCGGCGCAGAGAGTCAAAAGGATGTGCTGGGCGGCCCTCGCCGAGAACAGCGCCACGCTGATGTTGCAGAGCGGCGAAACAAAGGCCAGCGACAGGATCAGCCAGCCAAGGCCGAAAGCGTGCAGGCGCCAGCCCGGCGTCGCCGCATGGCGGGCGATCCTCCAGCCGAGGAACGCGCCGCCCGCCGCCAGCGCGCCGATCAAAAAAGGATCGAGATTCCAACTTTCATGGCCCGGAATGGGCGGCGCGCCGCAGTAAGGAATGAACGCGCTCATTTCAGCGGGCTCGGCGTCATGGCGCGGAGCCAACGCGTTCAGATGATGGCGGTTCCACGCCGCTCAGTCGGATTTGTGTCCGGTCCTGTACAGAACTGCGGGTCCCGCTGGCCGGTGCGCAACGGCAAGGCTTCAGAACGGGTCAGCGAGAACACGCCGTGGAGCGGGAAGGCGGCGAGGGGCGCGCCTCCAAATGCCGGCAATGGAGCTCGGATCTGCCGCGTCGAAAGTACGGTGAGCGGCTTGCCGAATGGCGCCGAGGATCGTCCGCGCGCGACCGGGCTCAAGGCCCGGAATCAACCCTAGACAATTTCTGCGTTGCTTTGTCGCAGGCGCGGTTCTGTGCGCGCTTTCCGGCCTCCGAAGAACGAAAGCTCCGCATTCGGCGGTTTTCCCTTCTTTCTTCGACGGCTTGGCGACAACGCCCGAACGACTTGAGGCCGAGCCGTTGAGGAGGCGCGAGCGACGGGCCCACCCCAGCGCCGGCGCCTCCGACCATTCTGGCGAATTCGCCACGGCCTGAAACAACGCCGTTCATCTGGGCAAGCGCTGTCGATATCGGTGGCCGTCATGGACTGAGGAGACCTGACATGATCACTTGCTTCAAAAGAACCGCCGTCGCTTTGCTGGCGGCGGCGTTGGCGTTCCCTTGGGTCGCGCTTGCGACTCCGGCCTCGGCGGCAAGCAGAACTTGGCGCGACCATCACCACGTTCATTGGCGCGGCGGTCGGCCGTTCGGCGGTTGGGGCTGCGCCGGCGCCGGCTGCTACGCCTACGGGTACGGTCCGTTCTACCGAGGATACGGCTACAACTCCAACAATTGGTGTTACGAGGGTGAGTCTATGTACGATGGTTGCTAGGATTGTTGACGGGCTCCGGCGGTCTTGACCGCGGCGTCCGACGCCAGGCGATCCGATCGCGGCAGGAGGCGGGCGCCGCCGAGCAGACGTCGGCCTTCCTGGAGGAGACCGAAAGCCACGTCGAGCGACTCAACGAAGGCCTGCGGCTGCTTTCCGCGCCCGCCCGCGCAAAGCCTTGCAAAGGCATGGCGGGTCTTGTGGAGGAAGGCGACGAGACCATTGCCGAAGGCAAGAAGAAGAGCGAGGCCGCAGCCGACCTCGCCTTGATCGGTGCAGCGCTCCGCGTCGAACACTATGAGATCGCGGCCTATACCACTGCGCGCAATCTTGCCCTGCAACTCCATCAGCCCGAGATCGCGCAATTACTGACGATCACGCTCGGCGAAGAGCGCAACGCCAGCCAATTGCTCGATCAAGTCGCGCAGCCGCTCATGTCCGTCGCCAGGATGCCAGCCAGCGTTGAATGACATATCTTCGGCGCGGGCCTCGTCAGTGCCGGCGCATCGTCAGCACGCCGGCGCTGAACAAAGCCGCGACCAGCAGCGCGCCTTGCACGATATATTGCCAATAGGTCGGCACGCCCATGATGGAGAGGCCGTTGTTGATCACGCCGATCAGCAGCACGCCGATCAACGTGCCGAGAATATGGAATTTGCCGGGCCGCAGCGACGAGGCGCCGATGAAGACCGCGGCGAATGCGTTGAGGAGATAGCCGTCGCCGACGCCTTGCGGACGGCCCGCGCCGAGCACCGCCGCCGCCATCAGCCCG
>DATGLU010000103.1:0-4835 GCA_035294045.1 Roseiarcus sp.
AATGGCGGCGTCTTTCTCGGTCTTGACGGCGTCGTCATCAAGAGCCATGGCGGCGCCGACGCCGAGGGCTATGCCGGCGCGATCGAGGTCGGCTACGACATGGTCCGCCACGAACTGCTCGGCAAGACGCGCGATATGATCGCCCAGGCCAACGAATCGCGCGCTCAACCTCCGCCCATCGTTGCGGCGGAGTCTTGATCGCCCAACCAGGATAAGATTTTGACGGCGCCTCTGAAAACGCTTCGCTCGGTCGTGCGCGGAACCGGCTCCTACCTGCCGGCGCGCATCATGAGCAACGCCGAGCTCTCGACCATGGTCGAAACCAGCGACGAATGGATCCAGCAGCGCAGCGGCATCCGCGAGCGCCATATCGCCGCCGAAGGCGAGACGACCTCGATTCTGGCGACGCGCGCCGCCGAAGCCGCGCTCGCCAATGCCGGCCTGACCGGCGCCGACATCGATCTCGTGATCGTCGCGACCTCGACGCCGGATTATACGTTTCCCGCCGCCGCCACCCAGGTGCAGGCCAATCTCGGCATGCATCACGGCGTCGCCTTTGACCTGCAAGCGGTCTGTTCCGGCTTCGTCTTCGCGGTCGCCACGGCCGACAAGTTCCTGACCTCGGGCTCGCATCGGCGCGCTTTGGTGATCGGCGCCGAGACCTTCTCGCGCATTCTCGATTGGAAGGACCGGACGACCTGCGTTCTCTTCGGCGACGGCGCCGGCGCGATCGTGCTGGAGGCGCAGGAAAGCGACGGCCGGCTCGGCTCGCCGGGCGTCATCACCTCGCAATTGCGCTCAGACGGGGCGCATCGCGCCAAGCTCTATGTCGATGGCGGCCCGTCCTCGACCCAGACGATCGGCCATTTGCGGATGGAGGGCCGCGAGGTCTTCCGCCACGCCGTCGGCATGGTCACCGACGTGATCAAGGCGGCTTTCGCCGCCGCCGACGTGACCGCCGCAGATATCGACTGGTTCGTGCCGCATCAGGCCAATCGCCGGATCATCGACGCTTCGGCCGAAAAGCTCGGCATCGCGCCGGAAAAGGTGGTCAAGACCGTCGACCAGCACGGCAACACCTCGGCCGCCTCGATCCCGCTGGCCCTCGACATGGCTTGCCGCGACGGCCGCATCAAGAAGGGCGACCTCGTCATGATCGAGGCGATGGGCGGCGGCTTCACCTGGGGCGCGGCCTTGATCCGCTGGTAAAAGCGTCCGCAGCAAATGATTATGCGACGGAACCGAAATTTTCTTTGCCCCGCCAATATCTTCCCGATTGCACGACTCTGGCCGCGGTGATTCTTTGAAGGCGTCTGGGGGACGCCGACAAAAATGGGAATCGCCGATTTTCCACAGAAGACGCCGCGGGTCGAATGGCCGACCCTCGGCTTGGCCGTCTTGATCTATGGCTTGTGGTTCGGCGCGACCTTTTTCCATGACCGCCTGCCGCTCTGGCTGTTGACGCCGGTCGCGGCCTGGACTGTCGCCTGGCATATGAGCCTGCAGCACGAAGTCATCCACGGCCATCCGACGCGCCTGCGCTGGCTGAACTCGCTGATCGGCGCGTGGCCTTTGGCGCTGTGGCTGCCCTTCGAGGACTATCGCCATACGCATCTGACCCATCATCGCGACGAGCGGCTGACCGATCCGCTCGACGATCCGGAATCCTTCTACTGGCGTCAGGAGGATTGGGATGGGCTCGGGCCAATCGGGCGCGCGCTCGTGCGCTTGCAGGCGACGCTGCTCGGCCGGATGGCCTTCGGCCCCGCCTGGTCTTGCGCCAAACTGTGGCGGCGCGAGATCCAGCGCCTGGCGCGCGGCGAGAAGCGGGCGGTCCGCGACGTTGCTTTGCACCTCGCCGAAATGGCGGTCGTCCTCGCCTGGGTGATCGGCGTCTGCAAAATGCCGCTCCTCGAATATGTCCTTTGCTTCGCCTATGCCGGCACATCGCTCGCCTTGGTGCGCTCCTTCGCCGAGCATCGCGCCGAAAGCCTGGTCGAGCGGCGCACCGCGATTGTCGAGCGCTCATGGCTGCTCGGGCCGCTCTTCCTGTTCAACAATCTTCATCTCGCCCATCATATGCGACCGGCAATGCCTTGGTACAAGCTACCGGGCTGGTACGCCGCCAATCGCGCGGCTTTGATCGAGCGCAATGGCGGCTTGCTTTACGTGACCTATTTCGACGTGCTGCGCCGCTATCTGCTGCGCCCGCATGACCAGACGCTGCATCCCCTGCACGGAGAGGGCGGCGCGAGCAAGGCGGCGTAGGAGCTTCGCCATTGCAAGGGGCGTAGCGACGAAGCAATCCATTCGTAGAGCGGAGCTTTATGAATGGATTGCTTCGCTCCGCTCGCAATGACGGGCGCGACGATGACGGCGCGAGACCGGCGCGCTATAGCGAAACGCCGCGCGGGCGGCCCTCCTTCGATTCGGAGCGGATTTTCGATGGATGCGCTCGTCGCCTCCTTGGGCATGTATGACTTTCCCTTTCTCGCCGAGGCCAATCGACGCCTATGGGCGGCGATCGGCGGGTCGCTTCGCGCCGCCGGAATCGACGCGCCGGTCGCGCTCGATCGCTCGGAGCCGTGCGAAGCTTGGGCCAATCCGCGGCTCGTCTTCGGCCAGACGTGCGGCTACCCGTTCATCACGGCTTTACGCGATCGCGTGAGCCTGCTGGCGACGCCGATTTATTCTTTCGAAGGCTGCGACGGCCCGAACCATTGCAGCTTCATCATCGCCCGCGCCGGTAGCCGCGGCCGCAGCCTCGCCGGCTTCCAGGGGGCGAGAGCCGCCGTCAATGCGCGCGACAGCAATACGGGCATGAACTTATTTCGCGCGCTGATCGCGCCGATCGCCCGCAGCCGGCCGATGTTCAGCCAGGTGCTCGTCACCGGCTCGCATGCGGCGAGCCTCGAAGCGGTCGCCGGAGGCTCAGCCGATATCGCCGCGATCGATTGCGTCACCTACGGCCTGCTGCGCCGCGGCCGGCCGGACCTTGCCGAGAAAGTCGTCGTCATCGCCCACAGCCAAGCCGCGCCGGGCCTGCCATTCGTCATCAGCGCCGGTCTTGGCGAGCCGCTTGCGGCCGCCGTGCGCGTCGCGCTTTACGCCGCGTTGAACGACCCCGCCCTCGCCGACGCGCGCGAGGCCCTGGGCCTGAAAGGCGCGGCCCTTTTGGACGAGGCGGCCTACGGGAAAATCGCCGAAATCGAGCGCGCCGCCGCCGCGCTCGGCTATCCGGAATTGGCCTAGAGGCCGTTGCTTGTCGTCAAATCAGCGCATCTTGCGGAACAAAGCCGCCGGAAAGGCTTTGTCCAGGGATCGAGGCAGGAGGCATTCATGCCCGCACACTCTCTCTTGAGGATCACGGCGACGGCGATCGCGCTCACGGTCTCGGCCGCCGCGTTCGCGCAGGCGAACGAGGAAGGCAACGCGCCGGAGAACAATGCTGCGGCGACGGCGCCGAAAATGCATATGACGCACCCTATGCGCCGGCATCATCATCACCACCGCCACTACGGCCGCCATCGGTCGAGCGGCAGTCAGCGGATGGGCAATGGATCGAACGGAACCAACCCGAATAACGGCGTCAGCGGCAACACTTCGGGCGAGGGGAACGCGCAGACGACGAATCCTCAGAGCAATCAGTAGCGGGCGTCCCAAGCAGGTCCGGCGTTCAACAAAAGCGGTCGAAGGCGTCAAGCCGAACGTTCTTTCTTTGCAACCAAGATCGCCCGGAAATCGTTGACATTGGTCCGCGTCGGGCCGGTGATCAACAGATCGCTGAGCGCGGAGAAGGCGCTATAGGCGTCGTTATCGGCAAGCATGGCTTTTAAGTCCAAGCCTAGCCCGGCGGCGCGCGCCAGCGTGTCGGGCCCGATGATCGCGCCCGCATTGTCTTCGCTGCCGTCGATCCCGTCCGTGTCGGCGGCGACGGCCGATATGGCGGGATGGCCGTCGAGCGCGACGGCGAGACTCAGCAGGAATTCGGCGTTGCGGCCGCCGCGGCCGTTGCCGCGGATCGTCACCGTCGTCTCGCCGCCGGAAATGATCGCGCAGGGCGGCGCAGCGGGCTGGCCATAGCCGGCGCATTGCTTGGCGATGCCGGCATGGACGACGCCGCATTCGCGCGCCTCGCCCTCGATCGCATTGCCGAGGATGAGCGGCGCGAAGCCGGCCTCGCGCGCGACTTTTGCGGCCGCTTCGAGCGAGGATTGCGGCGTCGCGATGAGCAGGTTCGCCACATGGGCGAGGCGCGGATCGCCCGGCTTCGGCGTCTCATTGGCGGGATCGGAGAGATGCCGCCGCACCGCCGGCGAAATGTCGATCTTGTACTTTTCAAGAACCCTGCGCGCATCGGCGAGAGTCGTCGAATCGGCGACGGTCGGGCCGGACGCGATCACCGAGAGATCGTCGCCGGGCACGTCAGAGATGATCAGGCTGACGACACGCGCCGGCGCCGCGGCGGCGGCGAGCCGTCCGCCCTTGATCGCCGAAAGATGCTTGCGGACGCAATTCATCTCGCCGATCTGCGCGCCGCTCTTGAGCAGCGCGCGGTTGATCGCCTGCTTGTCGGCGAGCGTCACCTCGCCGCCGGGCAGAGCGAGCAAGGCCGAGCCGCCGCCTGAAATCAGAGCGAGGACGAGATCGTCGGCGCCGAGGCCGCCGACAAGATCGAGAACTGCGCGCGCCGCCGCCGGCCCGGCCTCGTCGGGGACCGGATGGCTGGCTTCGACGACCTTGATGCGCTCGGTCGGCGCGCGATGGCCGTAGCGCGTGACGACCAGCCCTTCGAGCGGGCCGCGCCAATGCGCTTCAACCGCGGCGGCCATGGC
>DATGLU010000104.1:0-2744 GCA_035294045.1 Roseiarcus sp.
CCGTCATTGCGAGCGAAGCAATCCACTCGTAGGGCGAAGGAGGCGAAAAGCGAGGCGTCCTTGCGTGTACATAATGGCGAGCGCTCCCTACGGCGCTCTATACACCGGCGTCACCTCGAACCTCGCACAGCGCGTTCGACAGCATAAGGACGGCGTATTGAGTGGATTTACGAGTAGGTATAGCTGCAAACAGCTCGTATGGTACGAGCACTACGATCACATGGTCGACGCCATTGCGCGCGAGAAACAGATCAAAGCGGGCAGTCGAGCGAAGAAGGTCGCTCTGGTCCAGAGCGTCAATCCAAAGTGGAGCGATCTTTACGATCGTCTCGCCCTATGAATGGATTGCTTCGCTTCGCTCGCAATGACTGGTAGGCGATTTCCCCTTCGCTTACTTCTCCGCGAAGGCCTTCTCGATCACGTAGTCGCCGGGCTCGCCGTGATTGCCTTCGGCGAAGCCCCGCTCGTCGAGAATGGCGCGGATATCGGAAAGCATGGCGGGGCTGCCGCAGAGCATGAAGCGGTCGTTCGCAGGATCGATCGGCGGCAGGCCGACATCCTCGGCGAGCTTGCCGTTGGTCAGGAGCAGCGAGATACGGCCGTTATGGCGGAAGGGCTCGCGCGTCACCGTCGGATAGTAGGTGAGCTTTTCGCGCAAAACCTCGCCGATCAATTCATCGTTCGGCAACTCGTTGGCGATGAGATCGCTGTACGCAAGATCGACGATCCAACGGCAGCCATGCACGACGACGACGCGCTCGAAACGCTCATAGGTTTCCGGGTCTTTGACGATGCTCAAGAAGGGTGCGAGGCCGGTGCCGGTGCCCAGAAGGTACAGGTTCTTCCCCGGCGACAGGTTATCGAGAATCAGCGTACCGGTCGCCTTGCGGCTGACGATGACCTGATCGCCTTCCTTGACATGCTGGAGCCGCGACGTCAGCGGCCCGTTCGGAACCTTGATGCTGAAGAATTCGAGCTCTTCCTCGTAATTGGCGCTGACCAGGCTATAGGCGCGCAAGAGGGGCTTACCTTCCACTTCGAGGCCCATCATGATGAACTGGCCATTCTGAAACCGGAAAGCGGGGTTGCGGGTGGTGCGGAAGCTGAACAGCCGATCGGTCCAATGGCGGACGCTCACGACCTGTTCCTGGTTGAAATTGCTCATCGCTCGAAGTCCTGTGTTCTGGCTTCCGAGTTCGCTTAACGCCGGCGGCCGTGCAGGGTTCGCCGACATCTCTGGATAAAAAACATAGTCTGAGTGAAATGGCAAATTTTTGCTGCGGCGCACAATCGAAAACGAGCGCTCCGCGTTGACTATTGTTAGTATACAAATGAATATCGCCCAGTCAATGGCCGCGGGGCGGTGCGCCGCTGCGGGCGGGAGGGAGGACCAAGATGGCGCATGAGGAAACGGCCGCGGGCGGCCCGGGCAAGCTGGTCGTCAAGAATATCGGCCTGATGTTGAGCGGCGACCTGGCGCGGCCGATCCTGGACGCGGACGCGCTCGTCGCCGTCGATGGCCGGATCAGCGCCATCGGCCGCGCCGCCGATCTCGATTGCTCCGGCGCGACGACGACGATCGACGCCAACGGCGTCGCGCTCGCGCCCGGCCTGATCGACAGCCATGTCCATCCCGTCGCCGGCGACTGGACGCCGCGCCAGAACCAGCTCGGCTGGATCGATTCCTGCCTGCATGGCGGCGTCACCACGATGATCTCGGCCGGCGAGGTCCATACGCCGGGCCGGCCGCGCGACGTGGTCGGGCTCAAGGCCATGGCGATCACGGCGCAGCGCTGCTTCTCCTCGTTCCGCGCCAGCGGCGTGAAGGTCCATGCCGGCGCGCCGGTGATCGAGCCGGGCATGGAGGAGAAGGATTTCGCCGAGCTCGCCGAAGCCGGCATCCGCTATCTCGGCGAAGTCGGCCTCGGTGGCGTCAAGGACGGGCCGACCGCGCGCAAAATGGTCGCCTGGGCGCGCCAATACGGGATCAATTCGACGATCCATACCGGCGGCCCGTCGATCCCGGGCTCAGGCCTCATCGACAAGGACGTCGTGCTCGAAGCCGATCCCGACGTGATCGGCCATATCAATGGCGGCCATACCGCGCTGCCAGACGATCAAATCCGCTGTCTCTGCGAGCGGTGCAAGCGCGGGCTGGAGCTGGTCCATAACGGCAACGAGCGGGCCGCCTTGGTGACTTTGCGCGCCGCCAAGGAGCTCGATCAGCTCGACCGCGTCATTCTCGGCACCGACGCTCCGGCCGGCTCCGGCGTGCAGCCGCTCGGCATTTTGCGGATGATTTCGATGCTGGCGTCGCTCGGCGAAACGCCCGCCGAGATCGCCTTCTGCTTCGCCACCGGCAACACGGCGCGGTTGCGGGCGCTCGATTGCGGCCTGATCGAAGTCGGCCGCGCCGCCGATTTCGTCTTCCTCGACCGGGCCCAGCATTCCGCCGGCAGGACGCTGCTCGAAAGCGTCGCGCTCGGCGATTTGCCGGGCGTCGGCATGACCGTCATCGACGGGATCGTGCGCTCGCAACGCAGCCGCAACACGCCGCCGGCGACCAAAGCGCCGAGCGTCGTCGCCGGGTGAAGCGGCGGGTCGCTTTCCTCAATGTGAGTTGAAGCGCGGCCGGGCCGCAACATGGACGGCGGGCGGCGAATGTGGGATTCTGGCGCTCTCGAAGCGTCACGTTCGATCGCCGAAAGCGCCGCCGATGAGCGACATCGCCACGAAACCGCGAA
>DATGLU010000105.1:0-5726 GCA_035294045.1 Roseiarcus sp.
ACCAGCTTGTCGGCGTCGATCGAGATCGGCTCCTTCGAATTCGAGCCGGGCAGGATCGCCGAGGCGCTCGCCGATTTCGACGCCGCGATCGCCGGCG
This sequence comes from Roseiarcus sp., assembly GCA_035294045.1. Classification (GTDB taxonomy): domain Bacteria; phylum Pseudomonadota; class Alphaproteobacteria; order Rhizobiales; family Beijerinckiaceae; genus Roseiarcus. Next base: position 98 of record DATGLU010000105.1, read on the forward strand.
CGGCGATCGGCGTCGACACGATCGCGGCCAAAGCAAACAAGGCGAGTCGGATTGAAAGCCAGCGGCGCGCGGCCGGCCGTTCTCGCGACGACACGCCCCTGTCATTCCCGCGAAAGCCGGAATCGAGAGAGCCGCCGCGCGTGAAGGATAAGCCGTACTGAATTCCCGCTTGCGCGGGAACGACAAAAAGCGACGCGCCGATCACTGGTCCGTTCCCTTGAGCTCCGCGCCGGTGCGCGCGGCGGCGTCGCCGACTTGCAGCACCGACCGGACATGGCCTTCGAAAATCAATTCCCGGCCATTGTCGACCGCGGCGACGGAATCGGCGTTGATCGTCGCGCCATTGCTGGTGACGACCGTCACCGGATCGCGCGAGCGGTAAATTCCCGCCTTGAAATCGATGCTCGCCGATTGCAGGCGGACGTCGTATTCGGCGCTCTTGACGCTGACATTGTGCGACAGATCCATGTGCTCGGTGGCGCTGTCATAGACGCCAAGGTCAGCGGTGACTTTCGACGCCCCGTTGCCGGAAATGCCGACCTCGGCGTCGATGCCGTGCAATTCCACAATGGTCGGGTGCAGGACGTCCTGAACCGCCCGTTTCGCATTGACGAGATAGGGCCGTCCGTCCGTCCGGAACCCGGCGAGCTTCGGGCGGTCCATCGCCACTCTGGTGCCGTCAAGGCTCAGGCTCGCAAACGAGGCGTCGCTATTTATTCGCCCCAGCGGATCGAAAATCGCGATCAGCGCCAGGATCGCGATCGCCCCGGCGGCGCCGCCGAGGATCGCCCAGCGCAGAAATCTGACCAGCTTGGAATGGCGCCGGGCCGCGGCGAAAGCCGCCGCGCGCTCGCCCTCATAGGGGCGATCGCTGGGCTCGATGGCGGCGGCGTAATTCAAAACTCTCGCTCCGAAGCCGCGGCTCTCATCGCCCCGGCGGGTCACATAATATGACGGCCGTTAAAGAAAAGGGATGGCGAAGTTGCAGCGCAAAGCGGCCCGGTTAAGGCGAAGCGTGGGCGAAAATGTCCATCTCCGCGAAGCCGGCGAGATCGAGCCGGGCGCGGTCCGGCAGATAGGCGAAAGCGGCGCGGGCGAGATCGGCGCGCCCTTCGCGGGCCAGCATCGCGTCGAGCTTGTCGCGCAACGCGTGCAGATGCAGCACGTCGGAGGCGGCGTAGGCGATCTGCGCCTCGCTCAAATCCGGCGCGCCCCAGTCGGAGGATTGCTGGACTTTCGACAGATCGATCCCCAGCAATTCGCGGGTCAGATCCTTCAGCCCGTGGCGATCGGTATAGGTGCGCGCGATCTTGGAGGCGATCTTGGTGCAATAGACGGGCGCGGCCATGACGCCGAACGCGTTGGCGAGCGCCGCCATGTCGAAGCGCCCGAAATGGAAGAGCTTCAGCACGGCGGGATCGGCCAAGAGCTTTTCGAGGTTCGGCGCGTGCTTCTGGCCCGCCGCGATCTGGACGATCTCGGCCGTCCCGTCGCCGCACGAGAGCTGCACGACGCAAAGCCGGTCGCGCCGCACGTCAAGGCCGAGCGTCTCGGTGTCGATCGCGACGATCGGGCCGAGGTCGAGATCGGCCGGCAAATCGCCGCGATGCAGGCGAGCGGTCATGCCGAAAGCGGTCCGAGTCGGCGCCGGGAGAAGCCCGCGACGCCTATCAATCTATTGAAATAAAACATCTTTTCGCCTCGCCAGCGGCCGCATGATTAACAGCCGCGGCAGGGCGCGTCAAGCAAGGGCGAGCCGGCGCTTGCGCCGCCGCCCTAAATCCCCGCGTACCATTCGTAGCCGCGATCCTCCCAGAAACCGCCGCGACCGCGTCCGAGCGAAGCGAATTCCTCGCGCGCTTCGACCCGCATGACATATTTCGCCATCTTGTAGCCGAGCTGGCGCTCCACCCGGAGCCGCAGCGGCGCGCCATGATCGACCGGCAGCGGCCCGCCGTTCATGTCATAGGCGAGGATCGTCTGCGGATGAAACGCGTCGACAAGATCGATGCTCTCATAATATCGGCCGGTCCCGTCCAAGGTCTGCTCTAGCGTATCGGCGCAGTGGAAGACGATGTAGCGGGCGCTGGGCTTGAGGCCGGCGCGATCGAGCACCTCTTTCAGCGGCGCGCCGGTCCATTTGCCGATGCAGCTCCAGCCTTCGACGCAATCATGCCGCGTGATCTGGGTTCGCGACGGCAATTGCCGCAGCTCGGCGAGCGATAGGCTGAGCGGCTTTTCGACAAGGCCGTCGACGACGAGCCGCCAATTGGTGAAATTCTCCTGCTTCGCGGCGACATAATCGGGATCGTCAGGCTCGACGGAGCCGTTCGGCTTGAAGACTTTCGAGATGTCGGCCTCGCTATATTCGGGCGCCAAGGCTTGGCGCGAGCCGATCAGCAGGCGCTGCGCGCGGCGGGTCAGGCTTTCAGCCGAATCGAGAAGCGACAGCCAGCTTGGCGATTGCGACAGGCGGTCGCAACCGGAAAGGCCGAGAGCAGCGCCGGCGGTCAAGGCCGCGAGCAAGCGGCGGCGCGTCGGCTGAACGTCGCGCCTCATGGCTTCTCCTCCTCGATGCGGTAGCGGCCGGTGATCATCGACCGCAAATTGTTGAAGAGCCCTGAGACGAGCACCATGACGAGATGAACCAAGAGGAAAAGGACAAGGTACGAGGCGAGGAGGAAATGGATCGTCCGCGCCGATTGCCGTCCGCCGAAAAGTTCTAAAAGCCAAGGAAAGCCCGAATCGACGCCGGGCGACATGGTCAGCCCAGCGAGGATGAGAATCGGAAAGGCGATAATCACGGAGAGATAGGCGAGCTTCTGCAGCACATTGTAATGCAGCGCCGCGTCGCCCTTCGGAAAGCGCAGCCGGGCGTGTTCGAGGATGGAATGCGGAATCGAGCGCAGTTCGGCGAGCGACAAGGCAAAGTCGCGCGTGACGCGCCGCTTGGCGATGAGATTGCCGAAATAGACGAGGCCGTTCAGCGCGAGAATCCAGGCGAAGAAGAAATGCCAGCGCCGGCCGGTGGCGAGGTCCTGATAGGAGGGAACGGTGATCCAGGTCGGAAAGCCGCGCGCCGCCATCTCGCCGTCATCGTCGCGCGAGGCGCCGAGGACCCCCGTCGTGTTGAAAGAATGGCCGAGCACGGTCGTGACGCCTTTCACGTCGCCATTGGCGTCCTGGACGGCGTCGAGCGAGATGAAAGGATGATCGAATGAGGAGGCCTGGCCCCAGTACAATGACGGATGCGCGTTGAAGATTTGCAGCCCGCTCATCAGCAGCAAGACGAAGCAGAGGGCGTTGATCCAATGGGTGACGCGCACGAGCGCCGAATGCCGATAGACGACGCGTGAGCGGGCTGGCATGGCGGCGACCGGCTCAGTTGCGAGCGAGGACATTTCCAAAGCGCTCCTTCAGACTCCATTGCTCTTACGAACGTCGGGGCCAAAAGTTACACCAAAGCGGAGTCCCCGGCGCGGCAAATTTTCTGAGCCCCGCTTTGAAACCGCGGGACGAAGCCTCCGTATCTGTTGCATCCGCGCAAGGGACGAAGCGCGGCAACCGATGGGAGTTGGTTCATGATCCGCAGACATTCTCTCTACGCCGGTATGCTCGCGGCGGTCGTCGCCTTCGGCGCCGCCAGCTTCGCCGCGCCGAGCTTCGCCGAAATGACGGTGATGGTCGGCGGCGCGCCGATGTATCCGTCCAAGAACATTGTCCAGAACGCGGTCAATTCCAAGGATCACACCACGCTTGTCGCCGCCGTCAAGGCCGCCGGCCTCGTCGACACGCTCGAAGGGCCTGGACCCTTCACCGTCTTCGCGCCGACCAACGAAGCCTTCGCCAGGCTGCCGAAGGGAACGGTCGAGACGCTGCTCAAGCCTGAAAATCACGACAAGCTGGTCGCGGTCCTCACCTATCATGTCGTGCCGGGCCGGATGAGCGCGCAAGACCTCGCCGACAAAGTCGACCAGGGCGGCGGCAAGGCCATGCTCAAGACGGTCGAGGGCGAGGACCTGATCGTGAAGCGGCGCGGCCGCTCGCATCTTACCGTGACCGACGCCAAGGGCGACACGGCCGAGATCACCATTCCCAACGTCTTCCAGTCGAACGGCGTGATCCATGTGATCAACAAGGTTCTGATCCCGGGCTGACCCGCCCCTGAAAGCCTTGGGAGAAGCGAGGCGGGCGCATTGCGCCCGCCTTTGCTTTGGGCGGCCGGCCGATCCGACATTTCACATTGTCGTGACTTGGCCTAGGCTGGGCGGGCATGGACCTCGGCGTGAAATCCGACGCGCAAGATCTCGTCGCGCTGATGGCGCGCGTCGCCAGCCGCGACCGCGCCGCTTTCGCGGCTCTCTATCGGCAGACCCAGGCGAAACTCTATGGCGTGGTCGTTCGTATCATCCAGCGAAGGGACCTGGCGGGAGAAATCCTTCAGGAGGCCTATGTGCGGATTTGGGAAAGGGCCGCCGATTTCGACCCCGCCAAAGGTTCGCCGATCGCCTGGATGGCGACGATCGCGCGTAACCGCGCGCTGGACGAAGCGCGCCGCGTCCAGCCGGTCGCGCTCGAAGACATGCCGGACGGGTTCGATCCTCCCGGGGAGGATGTCGATCCTTTGTCCGCGCGCCAGCGCAGCGAAAGCCTACAGGCGCTGATGCGCTGCCTCGAAACGCTCGATCCGGAAAAGCGGCAAATCCTGCTCCTCGCCTATTATCGCGGCGCGAGCCGCGAGGCGCTCGCCAAGCGCTTCGATCGACCCGTGCCGACGATCAAGACCTGGCTGCGCCGCAGCCTGGCGGACCTTAAGGACTGCCTGTCGTCATGAGCCTCTCGCCCGACGACGATCTGGCCGCCGCCGAATATGCGCTGGGCGCCCTGGACCCGGCCGAGCGCGCGGCCCTCGCGGCCCGTCGCCAGCGCGAGCCGGATCTCGACGCGGCGATCTCGGCTTGGGAGCGCCGCCTCGCGCCGCTCGCCGAGGCGATCGCGCCGGTCGCGCCGCCGCGCGATTTTCTCGCCGAGATCGAAAGCCGGCTCGATGGCGCGGCGATCGCAAGCGCCGTCGTGGTCGATCTCACCCGCCGCCTGCGCCGCTGGCGCGCCGGCGCGATCGCCGCCGGCGCGGTCGCCGCCGCTTTGGCGATCGGCCTCGGCTTGCGCGAGAATATGCGCGCCGGCCTGCCGCACGAATATGTCGCGGTCCTGCAGAAAAGCGCCGACCAGCCGGCTTTCGTGGTGACCGTCAACATCGATGCGCGCAGCTTGACCGTGCGGCCGGTCGCCGCGCCGCCGCAGCCGGACAAGGCCTATGAGCTCTGGCTGATCGACGCCAAGCTCGGCGCGCCCCGCTCGCTCGGCCTGCTGAAGCAAAACGCCGCCACCGCGTCCAACGTCGCGTCGTATGATCCGGCCGTGGTCGAGAACGCCACCTATGCGGTGACGATCGAGCCGCCCGGCGGCTCGCCGACCGGCAAGCCGTCCGGCGCGCCGGTTTTCGTCGGCAAGCTCATCCCGACCGGCCCGTGACCGCGCCGCTTCCGGTCCATCTCGTCACCGGCTTCCTCGGCGCCGGCAAGACGACGCTGCTCAATCGGCTGCTGCGCGATCCGGCATTGTCGGA
>DATGLU010000106.1:0-5028 GCA_035294045.1 Roseiarcus sp.
CGCCTCGTCGTAGCGAAAATCCGCCCGGCTCACGCCGCGGCAGCCGAGCGCCCGATGCGCTCTGAGGCTCAACTGTTGAATGTCATGGTAAATATTCGGTTTAATTTTCGCCGGCAGGACATGAATGGAGCCGCCTTTCGCGTATTTCGCGTCGTAGCCGTAGAAAGCTTCGGAGACCGGTTGTACTTCGATCACATCGAAGACCCTGTCGCCCATCACCGCGCAGGTGAGCTCCAGCCCGTCGACATACCGCTCGGCGAGGAGCACATCGCCATAGGGCCAGTCGTCTCGACCGACTTCCTGCGGCGGATGCGAGCGGCCCTCTTTGACGATAACGACGCCGAGCGACGAGCCTTCGTAAAGCGGCTTTAGGACATAGGGCGGCTCGAGCACGTGGCGCTTGGCCGCGTCGTGGCGATCGACGACGACGCCATGGGCGACGGGAATCCCCGCCGCCGCCATCACCGTCTTGGCGAGGTCCTTCTGCAAGGCGAGCGCCGAGGCGAGCACGCCGGAATGGGTGTAGGGGATGCCGAGGATTTCGAGCACGCCCTGGATGGTCCCGTCCTCCCCGAACCGGCCATGCAAAGCGTTGAAGGCGACATCGGGCCTCAGCTTGGCGAGAACCTCGGCGATGTCGCGTTGAACGTCGACGCGGGTGACTCGATAGCCGGCCGTCTCCAGCGCCTTGGCGCAGCCCGCGCCGGAGCGCAGCGAGACCTCGCGCTCGCCCGACCAGCCGCCCATCAACACCGCAACATGCTTCATCGCGTCAACGCGCCTCTCCGCCCGCCCGGGCTTGATTAAGCGAAAATTAAAGCGAGGGCGTTAAGGACGCGTTAACCAGGGGTTTGCGGCGGGGATGTGAGCGCCGATGCTTTTGCGCCCTTGCGAATCAGATAAGTATCTGCTTATATGTCCTCCATGATGGAGGCAGAGATATTCAAGGCTTTGGCCGATCCGACGCGTCGCGCGATTTTCGAGAAATTGGCGGGCGGCCGGATGAATGCGACCGCCTTGCGCGAGGGCATGGCGATCAGCCAGCCGGCGATGTCGCAACATCTGGCGGCGTTGCGCGCCGCGGGCCTGGTGCGCGAGGAGCGCCAGGGACGCTTCGTCAATTACGAGGTCGATCCGGAAGGCCTTGGCTCGATCGGGCGCTGGCTCGGCAAGTATCGCGCCTATTGGCCGAAGCGGATGGACGATTTGAAGCGGCTCTTGAAGGACATGGACCAATGAGCAGCGACGCCGAAGAAGCCCAAGGCGGCCTCGTCTTCGAATACGATCTCGACGCGCCGCCGGAGTCGGTCAAGCGCGCGCTGACCATCGCCGAATTTCGCGAGCGCTGGCTGCCCGGCGCGAAGCCGGCGCCGGCATCGGACGGCGAGGCGATCCATTTCACGCTGCGCGACGATGAGCCGCCCTTCCTCGAAAGCGTCGCCTCGTTCGAAGTCCTGCCGAGAGACGGCGGCGGCGCGCGGATCAGGATCGTTCACCGCTTGGCCAAGGCGCCGGCGGCCGCCAATCGCAACCGGCCGCCGCTGATGCGCGCGGCCTGAATTTTCTAGACCCGCGGTCATTGTGAGGAGCGAAGCGACGAAGCAATCCATTCACCAGGCGTCGCGCTCTATGAGTGGATTGCTTTGCTTCGCTCGCAATGACGGGAAGGGTTCAACCTAAAAGTCGCCAATCTTTACGAGGAGTTCGCCGATGCGCGAAACGATGCAGCTCGTCCCGATGGTCGTCGAACAATCAAGCCGCGGCGAGCGAGCCTTCGACATCTATTCGCGTCTGCTGCGCGAGCGGATCATCTTCGTCAACGGCGAGGTCAATGATGAAATGGCGGCGCTCGTTTGCGCCCAATTGCTGCTTCTCGAAGCCGAGAATCCGAAGAAGCCGATCCAACTCTATATCAATTCCTATGGCGGCATGGTGACGGCCGGGCTCGCGATGTACGACACGATGCAATTCGTCAAAGCGCCGGTCCATACGCTCTGCATGGGGACCGCGCGTTCGATGGGCTCCTTCCTGCTGATGGCCGGCGCGAAAGGCGAGCGGACGGCGCTGCCCAATTCCAGCCTGCACGTCCATCAGCCGCTCGGCGGCTTTCAAGGCCAGGCGTCGGACGTGCTCATCCAAGCCGAGGAAATGGCCAAGACCAAGCGCCGGCTGACCCGCCTCTACGCGGAGCATTGCGGACGCACGTATCAAGAGGTCGAGAAGACCCTCGACCGCGATTGCTTCATGACCGCCGAAGAGGCGCGCGATTGGGGCCTGATCGACCGCGTGATCGGGACGCGGGAGGATGGTCAGAGCGAATCCCCTCTCCCGAAGGGAGAGGGGCAGGGGTGAAGGGTCAGGCGGCGCAGAATAGAGCGCGGCCTAGGCTAAAGTACGAACTACAATGTACTGCCTTCGTACCCCTCACCCCCGGCCCTTCTCCCTTCGGGAGAGGGGGGAAAGCGCTCGCCGATCCTTTTGATCTCCCATTCCAGCGTCACGCCGCTCTTCTCGAAAACCCGCCGGCGCACCTCCTCGCCGAGCGCTTCGATGTCCGCCGCGGTCGCCCTGCCGCGGTTGATCAGGAAATTGCAGTGCATTTCGCTGACCTGCGCGTCGCCGATAACGAGGCCGCGGCAGCCGGCTTCGTCGATCAGCTTCCAGGCCTTCGCGCCGGGCGGGTTCTTGAAGGTCGAGCCGCCGGTCTTCTCGCGGATCGGCTGCGAGGCTTCGCGCGCGGCGGTGATGCGCTCCATTTCGGCGAGGATGTCCGCCGGTTCGCCCGGCCGGCCCTGGAAGACCGCTTGCGTGAAGATCACGTCGTCCGGCGCGGACGAATGACGGTACGAGAAGCCCATCGCCGCCAACGTGAACTCGCGGACCGCGCCGGAACGGCCGACGCCGCGGGCGGAGACGAGAACGTCTTTCGTCTCGCAGCCATGCGCGCCGGCGTTCATCCGCAAGGCGCCGCCGATCGCGCCGGGCACGCCGCGGAAGAATTCGAGGCCGGCGATCCCAGCCTGCGCTGCGGCGCGGGCGAGCGCCGCATCCGGCGCGGCGGCTCCGGCGAGGATGGTCGAGTCCTCGCCGGCCTCCATCGCGCCGAACGCCTTGCCGCCGAGCCGGACGACGAGGCCCTTGATTCCGCCGTCGCGGATGATGAGGTTCGAGCCGAGGCCGATGATTGTGACGGGAATGTCGCCGGGCAGGCGCGCGAGAAGGCACGAAAGGTCGTCCTCGTCCGCCGGCTGGAACAGCGCCTGCGCCGGCCCGCCGGCGCGGAACCAGGTGAACGGCGCGAGCGGCGCGTTAGCGGTGAGGCGCCCGCGGAGCTCCGGCGCAAGGGCGAGGATTTCGCGAGCCAGATCTAGCCGCATGCAGGTTTCGCGCCGTGCTTACGACTGCGCCCAGTCATTCCCGCGAAAGCGGGAATCCAGCACGGCCCATCCGGCAAGCGCGGAGGCTCCCTGGATTCCCGCTTGCGCGGGAATGACATCGGTCTCCTCACGCCGCCTTGTCCCCCGCCGCCAGCTCGCCCGGCAGCGCATAGGCCCATTGCGTGATGCTGCCGGCGCCGAGGAAGACGACATAGTCGCCGGGCTCGGCGAGCTCGCGCACCAGCGGCGCGATGCGCTCGGGGGCGCCTAAAGCGAGGGCGTGGCGATGGCCATGCGTCCTGATCGCGGCGACCAGCGCCTCGGCCGACGCGCCGGCGACCGGCGATTCGCCGGCGGGGTACACATCGGCGACGATGACGATGTCGGCGTCGTTGAAGCAGCTCGCGAATTGCTCGAACAGCGAGGCGAGCCGGGTGTAGCGGTGCGGCTGCACGATCGCGATCACCTTGTGCCGGGTCGAGGCGCGCGCGGCGCGCAGCACCGCGGCGATCTCGACCGGATGGTGGCCGTAATCGTCGAAAATCGCGACGCCGTTCCATTCGCCGGTGCGGGTGAAGCGCCGCTTGACGCCGCCAAAGCCGGCCAGCGCCTTGCGGATCGTCGCGACCGGCGCTTTCAGCTCGTACGCGACCGCAATCGCGGCGGTGGCGTTGAGCGCGTTGTGATGGCCCGGCATCGGCAGGACGAGATCGTCGAGCAGCGTCTCGCCGCCGCCCTTGCGGTCGCGCATCAAGACGCCGAACCGCGATTGGCCGCCATTGAGATCGACATCGACCAGCCGGGCGTCGGCCTGCGGATTTTCGCCATAGGTGATGACGCGGCGATCCTCGATGCTCCCGACCAGCTCCTGCACCGTCGGATGATCGAGGCACATCACCGCGAAGCCGTAGAAGGGGATGTTCTCGACAAAGGCGCGGAAGGCCTGCTTGATCGCGTCGAACGTCTCGAAATGGTCGAGATGCTCGGGATCGATATTGGTGACGATGGCGACGTCGGCCGGCAACTTGAGGAACGTGCCGTCGCTCTCGTCGGCCTCGACCACCATCCAATCGCCGGCGCCGAGCCGGGCGTTCGTCCCATAGGCGTTGATGATGCCGCCGTTGATCACGGTGGGATCGAGGCCGGCGGCGTCGAGCAAGGTCGCGACCAGCGAGGTGGTCGTCGTCTTGCCATGCGTGCCCGCGATCGCGACGCATTGCTTCAGGCGCATCAACTCGGCGAGCATTTCGGCGCGGCGCACCACCGGCAGGCGCTTTTCGCGCGAAGCGGCGAGTTCGGGATTGTCGCGCTTGATCGCGGTCGAGACGACCACCACCGCCGCTTCGCCGAGATGGGCGGCGTCATGGCCGACAAAAACCCTCGCGCCCTTCTCGCGCAGGCGCTTGGCGTTGGCGTTGTCGCTGGCGTCCGAGCCCTGCACTTTGTAGCCGAGATTGAGCAGAACCTCGGCGATGCCGGACATGCCGATGCCGCCAATGCCGATGAAATGAATGGGGCCGAGCTCGCGCGGCAGTTTCATCGAAATGGACCTTCCCGGCGAGGCCAAGCCGGCTCGCCCCTTTTGCATTTGAGGCCTGCCATAAGGCGAATTGGCGATTCGGACAAATATGGCGAATCCTCCCCCGCGAAG
>DATGLU010000107.1:0-8922 GCA_035294045.1 Roseiarcus sp.
GGGCGACAAGGCAATGAAGCGCCGGCCCTCGGGCGGCCCGGAGGCTTTGGGCGGCGCAGCGACGGCGCCGGTCTCGCCGACGGTTTTTGAGATCGCGCCGTGCTTGGGATTCTGTGATCGCGACGACGGCTAGTGGCTGAAGCCTTCGCTCGCATCGACGAGAAAGTGGAGGAACGCTCCGCTGAAACCGGGGCGGCCGAACCGGCCGCCCCGCAAGCTCGTTCAGGCTTGGACGTAGTCGAGGAAGCCGGTGATCGCCTTCAGCCGGCCGTCGCCCGCCACGATCCCGAAATCCGTGCCCTTGGCGATCGGCGCGGCGTCGGGCGCGCCGAGCGTCCAGGAGAAGCGCACGCGGTCGCCATGGCCGTCCGGCTTGCCGGCCAAGGCGAAGACATGGCCGGGAAAGCGCTGGTGAACGGCGCCGACCAACGCGTCGATCTGGTCATGGCCGCTCCCCTCCATCATCGGATCGACATAGGTGGCGTCCTCCGTCCAGGCTTTGGCGATGAGGTCCTTGCGCCGCTTTTGGTCGGCCTCGTTCCACAGCGCGATGTATTTCTCGGCAATGAGCGCAGCGTCGGTCATCGGAAAGTCTCCTTCGTCGCCGGACCATTCCGGCTCGCCCAGGAAGATCGTCCCAATCGCCGCCGCGCGTCGATTACGGCCGAGGTAATGGCGGCGGCGCGCCGTCCCGCTTATCCTCGCCCCATGCAAAGTCAGGCCCTGACCAAAATTCCCACGGCGAAGCCGCCCTCCGTCGGCGCGCTGGTGCGCCATTGGCGGCAATTGCGGCGGATGAGCCAGCTCGATCTCGCCTGCGAAGCGGACATCTCGACGCGGCATTTGAGCTTCATCGAAACCGGCCGCTCGGCGCCGAGCCGCGACATGGTGCTCCATCTCGCCGAGAGTCTCGGCGTGCCGATCCGCGAGCGCAATGCGCTGCTGCTCGCCGCCGGATACGCGCCGGCTTTCCAGGCGCGGGACTTGAGCGATCCGGTCCTGCGCCCGGTGCGCGAGGCGATCGATGCGCTGCTCTCGGCGCATGAGCCTTTTCCCGCGCTCGCCGTCGACCGCCATTGGATCTTGATCGCCGCCAATCGCGCGGTCGCTCCTCTGACCGCCGGCGCCGCGCCCGAACTGCTGAAGCCGCCGGTCAACGTGATGCGGCTCAGCCTGCATCCGCAGGGCGTCGCCCCGCGCATCGCCAATCTCGCGGAATGGCGCGATCATCTCCTGTTCCGACTGCGGCGCCAGCATGCCGATTCCGCCGACGCCGCGCTCGGCGCGCTGATCGAGGAGCTCGCCGCCTATCCGTGCGGCCCCTCGCGGCCGCGCAGCGCCGATTCTTTGGCCTCTGCCCTGGCCGTCCCCTTGCGGCTGAAGACCGAGAGCGGAATCCTGTCCTTTCTCAGCGCGACGATGATGTTCGACGCCTCGCTCGACGCGACCTTGTCGGAGATCGCGCTGGAGACGTTCCTGCCGGCCGACGCGGAGACGGCCGCAGCTCTGCGGCTCAAGCCAGCGTCTTGAGCCGGCGCTCCTGGCGGGCGATCAGCCGCTCGATGTCGGCGACATCCGCCGGCGACAGCGCAACGCGCGGCTTGCGCATGGCGGCGGAGGCGATGGCGCCGCGCTTGGCCAGCACGTATTTGCGCACGGCGAGGCCGATTCCCTGCTGCTGCTCGTAGCGCGCCAGCGGCAGATAGGCGTCGAAAATGTCCTGCGCTCTGCCCCTGTCGCCGGCGCGATGCGCCTTGACCACGCCGACCATCATTTCCGGAAAGGCGAAGCCGGTCATCGCGCCGTCGGCGCCGCGGGCGAGCTCCTCGGGCAGGAACAAGCCGCCATTGCCGGTGAGGATCGAGGGGCGGCGCGCGCCTTTCTCGCTCGCCGCCCGCAAAGCGGTGATCTTGTTGAGGCCCGGCCAGTCTTCATGCTTGATCATGACGCAGGTCGGCAGCGCCTCGACGATGCGCAGAATGACTTTCGGCGCGATCTGCACGCCGGAGGCGAGCGGGTAGTCCTGCAGCGCGAAGGGAATCGGGCCAAGCGCCTCGGCGACGCTCTCAAAATAGGCGAAAATCTGGTCGTCGGTGCGCATCGTATGCGGCGCGGCGACGAGCACGCCGGCCGCGCCGTCGCTCATCGCGCTTGTCGCCAGCGCCTTCAGCGAGGCGAGCCCGGGCGAGGAGACGCCGACAATGATCGGAACGCGCCCTTTGACGCGGCCGATGACGCGGCGAACGAAGGCGACGGATTCTTCGGCGGTGAGCTTCGGCGCCTCGCCCATAATGCCGAGCAGGGTCAGGCCGTCGGCGCCGCGCTCGAGATAAAAATCGACCATGCGGTCGGCGCTGTCGAGATCGAGCGCGCCGGCATCCGTGAACGGCGTCGCGGCGATGACATAGACGCCGTGGGCGCTTTCATCGAGCAGGGGCATCGTTTTTTCCTTGAGCTTCTCAAAGGCCGGCGCGCCTCCTATACGTCCAGCGCGGGAAAGGCGATAGGCCGGCCGCGCCCGACGGCTCTGCGCCCGGCGCAGCGCGGCGGCCTTGCGCATCGGCGCGCGGCCGCGCAGGTAAGCTAATAGAGAACGGGACGGGCTTGCCCATGGCGTCGACAATTCTGGTGACCGGCTTTGCGCCGTTCGACGGCGAGAGCGTCAATCCGTCCTGGCAGGCGGCGCGGCGGCTCGAAGGCTGGATGGTCGGCGGACGCCTCGTCGCGGCGCGGGAGATTCCCTGCGCCTTCGGCGCTTCGCTCGGCTCTCTCGAAGCGCTCGTCGAGGAGATCAGGCCGGAAGCGGTGATCGCGGTCGGCCAGGCCGGGGGCAGGGCGGATTTCTCTGTCGAGCGCGTCGCTGTCAATCTCGACGACGCCGAGAGGCCCGACAATGAAGGCCGCCAGCCGGTCGACAGGCCGGTGATCGAAGGCGGCCCGGCCGCCTATTTCTCCAGCCTGCCGGTCAAGGCGATCGTCGCCGCTTTGCGGGAGGCCGGCCTGCCGGCTTCGCTTTCAAACTCCGCCGGCGGCTTCGTCTGCAATCATCTCTTCTATGGCGCTTGCCATTTGCGCGAGACCCGCTTTCCGGCGATGAAAGCCGGCTTCATCCATGTCCCTTACGCGCTCGAACAAGGCGCGCGCCATCCCGGCGCGCCGACCATGGCGATCGAGACGATCGTTGAGGGGCTAAAAATCGCGATCGCGACGACGATCGCGGCCGTACCCTTCTCCCCGCAAAGCGGGGAGAAGGTGGCGCGAAGCGCCGGATGAGGGGCGGCGCAGGGCTCGAAAGGTACGCGGTTGTCGTGAGAGGCTTGTTTCTTGATGGCTGTACCATGGGGAATTGAGTAAGCTGTCACCGCAATTCAGCGGCGCCTGAGGGGATTTCCGCTCAAGGTAGATTGTACCATCTAGCCGTCATTGCGAGGAGCGTAGCGACGAAGCAATCCATTCATCGGGAGCGGAGCCCTATGAATGGATTGCTTCGCTTCGCTCGCAATGACGGCTGGACAGGTCGTCAGGCTGGGCTGGCGGCGTGGCCGGACGGCGGCAGCCGCGCTTCGAGCCGCCGGATGATCTGGATCAGCTCCGAGACTTCCTGCTCGCGCAGCAGATCGAGCTTTTGGTGCAAAAGTTCGATTTCGAGCTCGGCTTTTGCGTTGACGTCGTAATCGGTCTCCGCCGCAGCGCGGTCGATCGCCGCTTGACGGTTCTGGCTCATCATGATGATCGGCGCGGCGTACGCCGCCTGAAACGACAAAGCGAGATTGAGCAGGATGAACGGATAAGGGTCCCATTGCCGAATATAGGCGGTGACGTTGAGAACGATCCAGATCGCCAGAATGAGCGACTGGATGACGATGAAGCTCCAGGAGCCCATTCGCGCCGCGACGGCGTCGGCGAGCCGCTCGCCGAATGTCAGTTCGGGCTTAGCCTTCGTCTCCGCCCGGCGGCGGCGGCGCGCGTCGCGAAGCTGATGGAGCGAGCCGCTTCATCTCCTGGTCGTGGAGACGATGCGCGATTTCGGCGACGGCGTTCATGGCGGCTCCCGGCGGTTTTCCCTCACGCCAGGAAAATGCGGCCTCCGGCGCGGCCGGGCAATCCTTCCGCCCGGTCATTCCGCTGAAAGGGCGCGGAAGCGGAAAATAGGGAAGTTTCATCGTAGCCGAGGCAAATGCCGGGCCTCAGCGTCCTTGTAGCCGCGGTCGTTGACCGCGGCGGACGCGTCGCGCCGTGTTCCGTTCCAGAAGCGGCGCGGTCAGCGACCGCGCCTACAGGGCGCCAAGGGCGGCGCCGCCTACCGCGCGCCGACCAGCACCGGATCGGGCCGAAACTGCTCGGGAAACAGCCGCTTCAGCGCCGCGACCTTCGGCAGGTCGTTGATCGCGATATAGGGCTGGTTCGGATGCAGGGTCAGATAATCCTGGTGGTACGTCTCGGCCGGATAGAAGCCCTTGAAGGGTTCGACTTTCGTGACGATCGGCGCGCCGAACGAACGAGCCTTGTCGAGCTCGGCGATATAGGCTTTGGCGACGCGCGCCTGCTCCGGCGTCTCGGCGAACACTTCCGAGCGGTATTGCGTCCCTTCGTCCGGGCCTTGGCGGTTGAGCTCGGTCGGATCGTGAATGACCGAGAAATAGATTTGCAGCAGCTTGCCATAGCTGACCTTGTGCGGATCGAACGTGACGCGCACGGATTCGGCATGGCCGGTCTCGCCGGTGCTCACCGTCTCGTATTGCGCGGTCGCCGCGTCGCCGCCGGCATAGCCGGAAACGGCGCTGACGACGCCTTTCACATGCTGGAAGACGCCTTGCACGCCCCAGAAGCAGCCGCCGGCGAAAACCGCCGTTTCGGATTGGCCCATGGCCGGCTGTTCGTCGACCGTGGGCGCCGGGATTTGCCGCGCCTGCTCGGCGGCCGAGGAGCCGGCGGCCACCAGGGCGACGCCGCCCGTCAAAGCAACCAGAGCGGCGGCGAGAAGGGCGCGGCTTGAAGGCGAAGGGCGGCTGAGCCTTAACCGGTTTTTTGGCGCGAACATCGGCGTCTCCATGGCGGTCGCTTCGACGCCTTTACGAGACGGTCAGGGCTTTCGTTACGGCGGCGGCGAGCTTCACGGCGATTTGATCGGGAAGTTCACGCGGTCGCAATCCGCTCGCCCGCCTCGTCGAAGAGATGCAGTTCGCGATCCGGCGCGCCCAGCACGACCGTTTGGCCCGTCGACGGCGCTTCGCGCCCGCGCACTTCCGCGACGATCTGGCTCTCGCCCGCGCCGCGAATATAGGCGTAGGAAGTCTCGCCGAGCCGCTCGACCAGTTCGACAGAGCCGTCGATCTTGAAGCCGCCCGAAACGGGCGCGCCGAGATGCTCCGGCCTGACGCCGATCTTCACCTTCGCGCCGACCGGCGCCGCGAAGCTCGTTACGGCGAGTTCGAACGGCTTGACGGCGAGGCCGGCGAGCGTGACGCTCGCCGCGCCCTTCTTCTCGACATGGGCGTCGAAGAAATTCATCGCCGGCGAGCCGATGAAGCCGGCGACGAAAAGATTGGCCGGCGCATAATAGAGGTCGAGCGGCCGGCCGACCTGGGCGATCTTGCCGTGATTCATCACCACGATGCGGTCGGCCAGCGTCATCGCCTCGGTCTGGTCATGCGTGACATAGACCATGGTCGCGCCGAGCAGGCGATGCAGCTTGGCGATCTCGACGCGGGTCGAGACGCGCAAGGCCGCGTCGAGATTGGAGAGCGGCTCGTCGAACAGGAACACGTCGGGCTCGCGCACGATGGCTCTACCGATCGCGACGCGCTGGCGCTGGCCGCCGGAAAGCTCGCGCGGCCGGCGCTCGAGCAAAGGCTCGAGGCGCAAGATGCGCGCCGCGTCGGCGACGCGGCGATCCATCTCGGCTTGCTTCATGCCGGAGAATTTCAGGCCGAACGTCATGTTCTTGCGCACGTTCATATGCGGATAGAGCGCGTAGGATTGGAACACCATGGCGATCTTGCGCTGCGACGGCTCGAGATTGTTGACGCGCCGCTCGCCGATCTGGATGTCGCCGCTGGACGCGCCGTCGAGCCCGGCGATCATGCGCAGCAAGGTCGACTTGCCGCAGCCCGACGGGCCGACCAGCACGACGAACTCGCCGTCATTGATCGCGAGGTCTATATCCTGCAAGACCTGGACCTCGCCATAGGCCTTGTTGAGCTTGTCGATGCGCAGAGTCGCCATGACTGAAGTCCGCTACTTGACGGCGCCGGCGGTGATGCCGCTGATCAATTGGCGCGAGAAAATCACATAGATGATCACGACAGGCAGGATGGCGAGCGACAGGGCCGCCAGAACCGCGTTCCAGTCGGTGACGTATTGGCCGAGAAATTGCTGAACGCCGAGCGTGATCGTGTGAGTCGTATCGCTCGACGTCAGGATGAGCGGGAACCAGAGATCGTTCCAGATCGGCACGATGGTGAAGACCGCAACCGTCGCGATGGCCGGCCGCAGCAGCGGCGCGATCACTTCGAAGAAGATGCGCGTCTCCGGCACGCCGTCGCAGCGGGCGGCGTCGCGCAAATCCTTCGGAATCTGCTCGATGAACTCGGACAGGATGAAGATCGCCAGCGGCAGGCCTTGCGCGATATAGACGAGGATCAGCGCGATCAGCGTGTCGTTGAGATGGGCGTTGCGCATCATGGTCAGGATGGCGATCGAGCCGAGGCGGATCGGCACCATGACGCCGATCGAAAGAAACAAAGCGAGCCAGGTCGAGCCGCGGAACCGATATTCGGTCAGCGCCCAGGCGGCCATCGCGCCGAGCAGCAGGACGAGGCCCATGCTGACGACCGTGACCGTGATCGAGTTGAAGAAGAACCAGCCGACATGAGCCGCGCCGAGCGCCTTGTTGTAGCCGATCAGGGAAAAGGTCGCGGCCGACGGCGGCGTCAGCGGCGCGCCGAAAATCGCCGCGCGGCTCTTGAACGAATTCATGATGACGAGAAGGATCGGCGCGACCGCCAGGAACGTATAGGCGATCAACACGGCATGAACGCCGAAGGTGGAGACTTTCGGACGCATGGCTACTCTCCGGGGCTGCGGCTGAAAGAGCCGGCGCCGCGGCTTACCCTCATCCGGCCGCTTGGCGGCCGCCTTCTCCCGCAAGCGGGAGAAGGCGCGTGGCCCCGATCGACCGCGGCGCCAGCGCGGCAGCGCGCGGCGCGCCCCCTCTCCCGCTTGCGGGAGAGGGTTGGGGTGCGGGTAGGCCGCAGTGTTTGATGGTCAGCCACGAGAAACCCGATCAGAACGTGTAGCGCTGAAGGCGCCGCTGTACCCCGAAAAGGTAGACGCAGACGCCCGCGAGGATGATGAAGAACATGACTGTGGCGATCGCCGCGCCCATTGTCGGGCTGCCGGCCTGGAGCTGATAGCCGAAGAAGGTGCGGTAGAAGAACGTCCCGAGAATGTCGGCCGCAAAATTCGGCCCGGCCAGCGCGCCCTTGACCGAATAGATGAGGTCGAACGCGTTGAAATTGCCGACAAAAGTCAGGATCGAGACGAGGCCGATCGTCGGCAGGACGAGCGGCAGCTTGACATAAGCGAAGATGCGCAGATGGCCGAGCCCGTCGACCCGCGCCGCGTCGATCAACTCGTCGGGAATGTTGAGCAGCGCGGCATAGATCAGCATCATCGGAATGCCGACGAACTGCCAGACCGAGATCAAAGCGAGCGTGACGAGCGCGGTCGACGGCAGGCCGAGCCATGGCCTGAACAGCGAGCCGAGGCCAACGAACTTCAGCGCGCCTTCGGCGACGCCCCAGAGCGGCGAGAGGATCAGGCTCCAGGAAAAGCCGATGATCACGACCGACAGCATGGTCGGCATGAAGATCAGCGTCCGATAGGTCGCTTTCAGCTTCAGGTTGGGGAGGCTAAGCAGGCCGGCGAGGATGATCCCGATGGGGTTTTGCACGGCCATGTGGACGAGGAAGAAGATCAGATTGTTGAGGCAGGCGTTCCAGAACGGCTTCGACCAGACCGCGTCGGTGAACAGCGTCCTAAAATTGTCGAGGCCGATGAAGATGTGCTCGCCACTCGCGGTCGTCGCGTAGGTCGACAGCGCCATGGTCGCGAGCAGCGGATAGATCGAGATCGCCGTATAGATCGCCACGGCCGGCCCGAGGAACAGCAGCATCAGCCCGACGAAGCGGCTGCGCGGCATATAAGCGACGACTTGCGACTGTGCTTGCGCCATGAGTTTCTCGCGCGCCCTAAATTTCTTCGCTGAGAATGCCGCCAAGAACCCTCATCCGGCCGCTTCGCGGCCACCTTCTCCCGCAAGCGGGAGAAGGGATCTGTAGCCGCGGTCGGCGACCGCGGCTACAGCGCGGGTACCAATGAAGCGCCCTGTGCGTCCCCTCTCCCGCTTGCGGGAGAGGGTGAGGGTTGAGCGCAGGCGCATCGAACGCCGTACCTAGCCAGGGTTATTTCGCCGGCTTGTACCACTTGTCGAGGCCGTCCTGGACCTGCTTGGCGGCGGCTTCCGGCGTCATTGCGCCGTTGATCACCTGCGCCGAGACGTTCCAGAGCTCGTTCTCGAGGTTCGGCGTGCCGCGCGACAGGATTTGGTACGAGTTGCGGATCGTCGATTTGCACTCCTTGCGCCAGCCGACCATCGTCGCCGCCAGATCGTCGTCGATCTTCACGGGCGCCGAGGAGAGCGGGAAGAAGCCTGGCAGCGCGTTGGCGTAAAGCGTCGCAAATTCCGGCGTCGCCAGCCATTCGAGGAATTTCTTGGCGTCGTCCTTGTTCTTCGACGCCGAGTTCACCCCCATGGCGATGTCCGTATGGTCGGAAATGTAGCAATCCTTGGCACCTTCCGGCAGCGGCGGCTTGAACACGCCGATCGGGAATTTCGCCTGGGCGCGGAACGTCGAGATG
>DATGLU010000108.1:0-12960 GCA_035294045.1 Roseiarcus sp.
GGCGTAAAGCTTGGCCATGGGCTTTCCTGCGATTCGCATCCTCGGCATCGATCCGGGCCTGCGCGCCACCGGCTACGGGCTGATCGAGCAGCGCGGGTCGAGCCTCGCCTATATCCTTTGCGGCTCGATCAAGACCGGCGCCGAGCGGCCGCTCGCCGAGCGCCTCGCCGCCATCCATCGCGCGCTGACCGAGCTGATCGAGAAGGAGCGGCCGGACGAAGCGGCGATCGAGGAGACGTTCGTCAATCGCGACCCGCAATCGGCCTTAAAGCTCGGCCAGGCGCGCGGCGTCGCCCTCGCCGCCCCGGCTTTGCTCGGCCTGCCGGTCGCCGAATACGCGGCCAATGTGGTCAAGAAGACGATCGTCGGCGTCGGCCATGCCGAGAAGGGTCAGATCGCGATGATGGTGAAAATGCTGCTGCCGGCGTCGCCGGCGGCTTCCGCCGACGCCGCCGACGCGCTCGCTCTCGCCATCACCCACGCCCAGCATCGCGGCCTGAAACGGCGAGGCGCGGCGTGATCGGGAAGCTGAAAGGCGTGGTCGATACGGTCGGCGACGGCGAGCTGATCCTTGACGTCGGCGGCGTCGGCTATGTCGTCGCGGCCTCGGCCCGCACTCTGCGCAACTTGCCGCGAATCGGCGAACCAATCGTGCTCCATATCGACACGCAGATGCGGGAGGATTCGATCCGGCTGTTCGGCTTCCTCGCCGAGCAGGAGCGCGACTGGTTCCGGCTTTTGCAGAGCGTGCAAGGCGTCGGCGCGAAGGTGGCGCTGGCGATCTTGAGCGCGCTCTCCGCCGCCGATCTCGCCCAGGCCGTCGCGCTGCAGGACAAGGCGGCGGTCGCGCGCGCGCAGGGCGTCGGGCCGAAGCTCGCGGCGCGCATCGTCGCCGAGTTGAAAGACAAGGCGCCGCTGTCCGGGGCGGCGGGGATGGGCCTGCCCGGCCAAGCCGCCGCTGCGCCCGAGCTTGGCGGCGCCGCGCAGGACGCCGTCGACGCCCTCGTCAATCTCGGCTATGCGCGGCCGCAGGCGACGCAGGCCGTCGCCAAGGGCGTTGCTTCGCTCGGCGCTGCGACGACGATTTCGGCGCTGATCAAGCTGGGGCTTAAGGAGCTGGCGCAATGACCAGCGCGCCGCGCCGCCTCGTTTCGCCGGAAAAGCGCGGCGAGGATGCCGACGCTTCGCTGCGCCCGCAGGTCCTTGCCGATTTCGTCGGCCAGGAGGCGGCGCGGCGCAATCTGAAAGTCTTCATCGAATCGGCGCGCTCGCGCGGCGAGGCGCTGGACCATGTTCTTTTCGTCGGCCCGCCTGGGCTCGGCAAGACGACGCTGGCCCAGATCATGGCGCGCGAGCTCGGCGTCAATTTCCGCTCGACGTCCGGGCCGGTCATCGCCAAGGCAGGCGATCTCGCCGCCCAACTCACCAATCTCGAACCGCGCGACGTTCTGTTCATCGACGAGATCCACCGCCTCAATCCGGCGATCGAGGAGATCCTTTATCCGGCGATGGAGGATTTCCAGCTCGACCTCATTATTGGCGCCGGCCCCGCCGCGCGCTCGGTCAAGATCGACCTCGCGCATTTCACGTTGATTGGCGCGACGACTCGCGCCGGGCTCTTGACGACGCCGTTGCGCGATCGGTTCGGCATTCCGATCCGGCTCAATTTCTACACGGTCGAGGAGCTCGAAAGCATCGTCACTCGTGGCGCGCGCGTGATCGGCGTTGAGCTCTCGCCCGACGGCGCCAACGAGATCGCGCGCCGGGCGCGCGGCACGCCGCGCATCGCCGGACGCTTGCTGCGCCGAGTGCGCGATTTCGCCGTGGTCGAGGGCGCCAAGGTCGTCGACCGCACGATCGCCGATGGCGCCTTGCGCCTGCTCGATGTCGATTCCTCGGGGCTTGACCAGATGGATCGGCGCTATCTCGAGACGATCGCCCTCGGCTTTGGCGGCGGCCCGGTCGGCGTCGAGACGATCGCGGCGGCGCTCTCCGAGCCGCGCGATGCGATCGAGGAGATCATCGAGCCCTATCTGATCCAGCAGGCCCTGGTGCAGCGCACGCCGCGCGGCCGCGTCCTGACCGGCGCGGCGTTCAAGCATCTCGGCCTGAAGGAGCCGGCGCGCGAGGCGATCCAGGCGGGACTGTTCGAGGAGGATTGAGCGCGGATCCGTTGGGTACGAATTGGCGCTTCCAAAGTCGATTCTGCGGCTTACCCTCACCCCCGCCCTCTCCCGCAAGCGGGAGAGGGGGCGCGCTACGGCCATCCGCCGCCGCGGGAGCCGCGGTCGGCGACCGCGGCTACAAACCCTTCTCCCGCTTGCGGGAGAAGGTGGCGCGAAGCGCCGGATGAGGGTAAGGCGCTGCCCTGGAGTACTTGCCCGCCGAGGACCCGTTCTTGCCGACTCTGTTTCGCCTGCTCCTGGTCATCGCGCTGATCGCCGGCTTGGTCTATGGCGCGATGATCGCGCTGGTGACGTACGTGCATGTGCAGCCGCGGGAGATCATCCAGACGGTTCCGCCCGCGAAGCTGGAAAAGGAGCGATGAGCGCCCTCTCGGCCAACCGGCTGATCGAAGCATTCCTCGACGCGATGGCGTCGGAGCGGGCGGCGAGCGCCAATACGCTCGCCGCTTACCGGCGCGACCTTTCCGACTATGCCGGCTTCCTCGCCGAGAATGGCGCCGATCCGCTCGATGCGACGAGCGAGCAGGCGCGCGCTTTTCTGGCCCATCGCGCCGAGGCAAGTTTGAAAGCTTCTTCGCTGGCCCGCCAGCTCTCCGCAGTGCGGCAATTCCACAAGCATTTGTACTTGGAAGGCCGGCGCGCCGACGATCCGACCGCGGCGATCGAAGGGCCGCACCGCAATCGTCCCGTCCCGAAAGTCCTGAGCGTCGCAGATGTCGAAAGGCTGCTCAGCGTCGCGCAGGAAGGACTCGACGATCCCGCCCGGCCGGTCGCCGAGCGCCTGCGCGCCACCCGCATGGCCTGCCTGATCGAGCTTCTTTACGCGTCGGGCCTGCGCGTTTCCGAGCTTTTGAGTCTGCCGAAAAGCGCCGCCAAAACGCGCCAGCCGCTGATCGCCATCCGCGGCAAGGGCGGCAAGGAGCGGCTCGTCCCGATCTCCGAGCCGGCGCGGGCGGCGATCGCCCGCTATCGCGCGTTGCTCGAGACCGAGCGGCCGGGACTCGCAAAGAGCCCATGGCTTTTCCCCGCCGACGGCGCCAGCGGCCATCTGACCCGCCAGGTCTTCGCCCGCGAGTTGAAAGTCGCCGCCGCCGCGGCCGGGCTTCGCTCAAGCCAGATCAGCCCGCACGCTTTGCGCCACGCTTTCGCGAGCCACCTCCTGCAGAACGGCGCCGATCTTCGCGTCGTCCAGGACCTGCTCGGCCATGCCGATATTTCGACGACGCAGATCTACACCCATGTGCTCGACGAGCGCGCCAAGGCGATGGTGAGGGACTTGCATCCGCTAGGCGACGAGGACGGATAGCATCCTTCCGTACCTTGTCATTCCCGCGCAAGCGGGAATCCAGGAGCCGTCGCGCGTGAAGGATGGGCCGTACTGGATTCCCGCTTTCGCGGGAATGACACAGTGGTTCACGCTCTGACGGCGAACAATTGTCGCAAGCTGCTGAGCAGGCCCGGCTGTTCGCGCGTCTCGCCCAAGGCGAAGAGGAAGCGCTCCGCCCAGCGATCGATGTCGTTCTCGACAAGATGGTCGTACATCCGCTGGAAGCGGGTCCGGCGCTCTTCCAGCGGCATTTCGAGCGCGGCCTTGATCGCCGCGGCCATGCCTTCCGTCTCGTGCGGATTGACGACCAGCGCGCCGGTGAGCTCCTGCGCCGCGCCGGCGAATTGCGAGAGGATCAGCACGCCGGGATCGTCGCCGTCCTGCGCCGCCACATATTCCTTGGCGACGAGGTTCATGCCGTCGCGCAGCGGCGTCACCAGGCCGACATGAGCCGAGCGGTAAAGGCCGGCGAGCATGGCGCGCGAATAGGAGCGATTGACATAGCGGATCGGCGTCCAGGCGGGGTCGCCGAAGCGGCCGTTGATCTGGCCGACCAGCGCGCTGACCTCCTGCTCCATCGCCGAATATTCCGGCACGCCGGTGCGGCTTTTCGGCGTGACTTGCAGGAACGTCACCCGGTTCAGCCATTCGGGATATTTTTCGAGGAAGTGCCCGAATGCCTGGATGCGGTGCTTGATGCCTTTTGAATAATCGAGCCGGTCGACGCCGAGAATGAGGCGCTTGCCGACGAGACTGTTGCGCAATTCCTCGACCAGGGTCGATTTGACGGAGTTGCGCGCCGCGCGAGCATAGACGGCGGTGGCGATGGCGACCGGAAAAGCCCTGACGCGTACTTTGCGCCCATCGAATTCGAACGAGCCCGGCCCGCGCTGGTTGCCGCCGAGCGCCGCGAAATAGCGGCTGAGATTGTCGGCGTCCTGGTCGGTTTGCAAGCCGACGAGATCGTAATGGCTGAGCGCGCCCATCGTCCCGTCATGATGCGGCAGCGCTTCGATAATGTCGGGTGGCGGACAGGGAATATGCAGGAAAAAGCCGATCGGATTGTTGTGGCCGCGGCCGCGCAACTCCTTGGCGAAAGGCAGGAGATGATAGTCATGGACCCAGATCACGTCGTCCGGCGTGATGAACGGCGACAGCGCGTCGGCGAAGCGGCTATTGACGCGGAGATAACCGCCGAGATCGACGGAGGTGAATTCCGCCAGGTCGACGCGATAATGCAGCACCGGCCACAGGACGCGGTTGGCGAAGCCGTTATAATATTCCTGGAAGTCGTTCTCCGAGAGATCGAGCGTGATATAGGTGCGCCGGCGCCGCAGGATGACGGACGCGGCCGGCGTCTCGCCCTCTTTGCTGACCTTGCCGCTCCAGCCGAACCATACGCCTTCCCGTTGCTTCAGCGCGGCGTTGACGGCGACGGTGAGGCCGCCGGCCTGGCGCGGCACGCCGGCGACCGGGACATTGACCCGATTCGAGACGAGGATCAGACGGGGCGCCATGCCGCCTCCCACTTGATCGACAGCCGCATCGCCGAGTCGATGATCGCCGCCATCGAGTAGGTTTGCGGAATATTGCCCCACAGAACGCCGGTTTCCGGGTGTATGTCCTCCGAGAAGATGCCGAATGCGTTTCGGCGCTCGAGCAAATCTGAGAAAAGTTCGCGCGCTTCGTCGCGCCGGCCGATCTCGGCAAGCGCGTCAATATACCAGAAATTGCAAACCAGAAACGCCGTTTCCGGCCAGCCGAAATCGTCGCGCGCCGTATAGCGCATGATGCGGCCGCTTCTCATCAAGTCGCGGCCGATCGCTTCGCATGTGCTGACGAAGCGCGGATCGTCGGCGGCGATCAAGCCGAGTTCGGCGAGGAGCAGCACGCTGGCGTCGAGTTCGTCGCCTTCGAACGCGCCGACGAAAGCCTTTTTGTCTTCGCGCCAGGCGCGCGTGAAAATTTCCTCGCGCAGCGAGGCGGCGCGCTCGGCCCAGAGCAACGCGCGTTCGTGATTGCCGAGCCGGCGTCCGATCTGCGCCAGGCGGTCGCAGGCGGCCCAGCAGATCGAGACCGAATGGGTGTGGATGCGCTCGCGGCCGCGATATTCCCAGATGCCGGCGTCCGGCTTCAAGGCGAGCCGCATGGCCCGCTCGCCGAGCGGCTCCAGACGGCGATAGAGGGCTTGGTCGCCCATGCGCGGCAGCCGCTCGTCGATGAACATCTGCGTCGCGGCGAGAATTGCGCTGCCATAGACATCGTGCTGATGCTGCTCGGCCGCCTGATTGCCGACCCGCACCGGGCCTTGGCCGAGAAATCCGGCAAGGTTGGGGGCGATCTCTTCGAACAGCGATTCGCCCGGCACGACGGAATGGACCGGCCGCAACGGCGCATCGGTTTCGGTGACGATCGTCATGATGTAGTTGAGATAGGCCTCCATCGTGTCGGTCGCGCCGAGCTTGTTGAGGGCCTGGGTGACGAAATAAGCATCGCGCAGCCAGCAATAGCGGTAGTCCCAGTTGCGGCCGCTATTGGCCGCCTCGGGAATCGACGTCGTGTGCGCCGCGACAATGCCGCCGGTCTCTTCGAAGCTGCACATTTTCAGCGTGATCGCGGCGCGCATCACCTCGTTCTGCCATTCGTACGGAATGGCGAGCGTGCGCGTCCAATGCAGCCAGTAGTTGCGCGTGTGCTCCTCGAATTCGCTGGCGGTCGCCTCGAAGGCGCTACGGAACGGCTCGTCCGGTCCGAGCACCAGCGTCATCGGGCGAGTCAGCGGAAACGTCGTCTCCTGCGCCACATAGGAGAGCGGCGCGTCGGTGTTCAGCCGGATCACCGTGCCCGCGCCTTGATAGCGGATATGGTTCGAGCCGATCGAAAGGTCCGACATCGGCCGACCATACGCCTCGGTCGGACGAACTCTGATCGTGATTCTCGGCTGGCCGGCGAGCGGCGTGATGCGGCGCACCAATTGCGGCGGATGGAACGTGCGCTCGTAGCGCTGGAAGCGCGGCGCGAAATCGGTGATCCGCAGGCGCCCGCCCTGCTTGTCGGTAAGCTCGGTCTCGAGAATGGCGGTGTTGCGGACATAAGCCGACCGCGCACCGACAAGGTCGTTGAGAACGACGTCGCAAAAGCCCTTTTCCTCGTCGCCGGCGAGCAGGCGGCAAAAGATCGGGTTGGAGTCGAAGCGCGGAAAGCACCACCAGACGATCCGCCCGACCGGATCGACGAGAGCGGCGGTGCGGCAATTGCCGATCAGCGCCAGATCAAGCGCCTGCTTGCCCGTCCGGCGCCGGCTCGCGTCCGTCTCGCTCATCCGCCCAACCTTTCGAGCCATGCGCGCAAGTCCTTGGGACTTGCAAACCAACCCGAGACGCCGGGCAACTCGGCGCCGACGGAGAGAGCCAGGCCGCCGAGCGCAAGCGCCGTTTCAAAGCCCGGCCGGTCGACGCGGTCGTCGGCGACGAAAATCGGCCGCCGGCCGGCGAAAGGCGGCCGCGCCATGAAGCATTCGATCGCCTTGCCTTTGTCGAAGCCGGCAAGCTTGATCTCATAAACCGACCGGCCGCCAATCACTTCCAGCGGCAATTCCGGATATTCGTGCAAGAACTGTTGAAGCGCCTTGCGAATCTCGTCTGCGACCGGGCCGGCGAGATTGTAATGAACGGCAAAGCTCAGCCCCTTGTTCTCGGCGAACGCGCCGGGAAATCTCGCGACGATGCGCTTCAGCCGCATCCAGGCGTCCTCGGGCAATCGTCCAGTCGCCAGCGACTTTCCAGGCTCGTTGGGCGCATAGCGGATTTCGCCGCCATGCACGCCGCTCGCCCGAAGCCGCAGGGGCTTGAACAACCGGTCCAGCTCCTCGATCGGCCGGCCGCTGACCAGGGCCAGCGCGCCGTCGAGACGGCGTTCCGCGGAAGCGAGCTCGCGCAACAGCGCGGCCGGAACGTCGACCGCGTCGGGCGTCGGCGCCAAGTCGATAATCGTTCCGTCCACGTCGAGGAACAAGCCAATCGAATGTCGATCCAAAGTCGCCGGCTCGGGCGCCGTCATCCACCTGCCTTTTTCAATTTCGGGGACAAAGCTTCAACGCCGGGGACCGGCTGTCAATCTTGACTCTCTACATTGGGGGAATTCGCGCGGACGCGCGAAAGACGGCAATCAACTTCCGCGACCCAGGCAAAGTTCCACGGTAACGCGATTGTGAAGGCGGCGCCGGGCCTGGTCGCTAGGAGCGGAGCGGGACAGGCGGGAGAACCGCTCATCGGCGTTGCTCGGTGATTCGCGGGCGAGGAGCCGCCGAACGGGCGAGAAGGTACCAATGCGGGCGGAAACGCAAGGACGCGAGGGCTGCGTCGCCGCCGATCTGCCTGCGGTTTCGGCGGCGGGGCCGCGCCCGGACGGCGTCGGCCTTAAGCGCCTCTTGTCCTTTCTTTTGCCGACGGCCTTCGCGCTCTATGCGAATTTCCAGGGCGTTCAGCTCATCCTGATTCCCGCTCAAGTCGAAGCCGTCGAACCGGCGCGCAAGATTGACAATCTTGCGTTGCTCACCGTGTTCTGCGCGATCGGCGGCGTCATCGGCCTGATGGCCGGCGGCGGCGTCAGCGACGTGACGCGGAGCCGGTGGGGACGCCGCGCGCCCTGGCTCGCCGCGATGGCGATTGCCTCGGCGGCGATCGCCTTTTCGCTCGGACTGCAGCGCCAGCTGCCGGCGATCGCCGTGCTCTACGCGGCCTTGTGGTTCACGCTCAATTTCTTTCAGGGCGCGATGCTGGCGGTCGTGCCCGACCGCGTGCCGCAGGAGAAGCGCAGCCTCGCCTCCTCGGTCGTCGGCGTCGGCGCGCCGCTTGGCGCGCTGATCGGCGTCAATCTCGCCGCCTGGGCGGAAGGCGAAGCCGGCTATGCGGCTTTGGCGACGCTGCTGATCGCCACGACTCTGGGATTCGTCAGCTTCGCGCCGGAGCAGGCGAGTCAAAGCTCGGATGCGCCGCGCCGCTTGAAGCTGAGCGCCGCCCTGCGCTCGCTCAACGGATTCCGCTCTCACGACTTTGCCGTCGTCTTCGCCTTGCGGACGACGATGTTCGTCGCGCAATTTTCGATCAACAATTACCTTCTCTACATTCTTCAAGATCATATCGGCGCGGCGAACCTGCCGGCCGGCAGCGGGCGGATCGCGGCCGGCGCGCTGACCTCGCTGCGCATCGTCGTCACCATCATGATCATTTTCGCCGCCGGCTGGATCGCCGGCCGTACCTCTCGGCGGAAGCTGTTCGCGCAAGTCTACGCGCTGGTCATGGCGGCGGCCTCGCTGGCGCCGATCCTCGTCCCGACCTGGCCCGGCATGCTTGTTTTCGCCTCGCTTGGCGGCGTCGCCATCGGCGCCTATTCGGCGATCGATCTCGACCTGATGTCGCAGGTCCTGCCCGACAAAAACGCCGCCGGTCGCGACCTCGCCGTACTGGTCATGGCCGGCGCCGCGGCGCAATTTCTCGCGCCGACGATCGGCGGCGGCCTGATCAAGCTGCTCGGCTACAATGCGCTCTTCCTGTTCGGCGCCATCGGCGCGCTCGGCGTCGGCGCGGCGGCTTTCCTCTTGCGCGGCGTACGGTAGGCGGCGCCTCACCCGCCGGCGAAGCTGCGTGGCGCCGGCGCAATCACTGAGGCGGCGCCGTTGCCGATCTGCATGATCGCAAGGCCGCGCTCGGAAAGCCCGTCGGGCCGGAAGCGGAAGACGCCGTCGGCGCCGTTGAAGCCGGACGGATTGGTCAGGACTCGATCGGAAAACTTGTCCGGCCCTGGCGCGCGGGCGAGGGCCGCCGCGAGCGACACGGCGTCGTAGGAGAGCGTCGCCAACCGCGTCGGATCGCTGTTGAACTTGGCGCGGTAGCGCTCGGCGAAGGCGTTGAAGCCGGAATTGTCGGGCGAGGCGAACCAGGCGCCTTGCAGGGCGGGCAGGCGCAGGGTGCGGGCGTCGTTCCAGACGCCGGTGCCGAGGATTTGAGTCTTCACGCCGCTCGCCGTGAGCGCCTCGTTGACGGCGGGCATGCCTTCGGCCTGCTCGCCGATGAACAGAGCGTCGATCTGGTTGGAGACGGCGGAAAGCTGCGAGGCCGCGGTCGAGGCCTGGCCGGGTTGATAGCGGATCACGCTGGCGACGGAGACGCCGAGCCGCGACGCGTTGCGCTGGAACTCGGCGACGGCGACGTTGCCGAATTCGCTTTGCGGCGCCAGCACCGCGAAGGATTTTTTGCCGCGCGATCGGGCGTAGTCCATGATCCGGTCGACATAGCCTTCGATCAGGAAGGACAGAAGGTAGACGCCATGTGAGGCGACGCTGGCGTCTGTCGAGAAAGCAATGACCGGCTTGCCGGCGGCTTTGGCGACCCGGCCGGCCTCGCGCACGCCGGGCGCGAAGAGCGGGCCGATGATCAGATCGGCCCCGGCGCCGACCGCCGCTTGCGTCGCCTGCGCCGCGCCGTCGGGCGTCGAGTGATCGTCCTGCACCATCAAGGTGATGTCGGCGCCGCCGGATTCCTGCACGGCGAGCGCCGCGGCGTTGCGCAAGGAGGTTCCGATCGCGCTCGGTCCGCCGTTTTGGGTCAGCGGCAGGACGAGGCCAACGCGGACCGGACCGGAGCCGATCGTTTCGCCGACGGTCGGGCCGCTAAGCGGCTGCGACTGCACCGGGGTCGTCGGAACGGCCGTCGCCGCGTCGTTCGAGCCCAAATTCACGCCGCCGCTCGGACCGCAGCCGGCAAGCGCAAGCGCCGAGCAGGCGGCGAAGGCGGCGCCGGTCAGGCGCGCGATAAGGCGCCGCGGCAGCGCCGGCCGTCGCCAAGGCAGCGAGACACTCGTCAAGAAACCCCTCCTGAGCCGGCGATTGTCGATAGGTCGCGGCGATGGCGCGGCGAGCGCCGGCTCTCATACGCGCGCTCCA
This sequence comes from Roseiarcus sp., assembly GCA_035294045.1. GTDB lineage: Bacteria > Pseudomonadota > Alphaproteobacteria > Rhizobiales > Beijerinckiaceae > Roseiarcus. Next base: position 10,457 of record DATGLU010000108.1, read on the forward strand.
AGGCGGCGCTCAGCGCTCATCGCCTTCAAATGTGGCATTTTAAGTCTTGATGGGTAAATCGTTCCTTGCCGGCGGGACAATCAAGCTTGTCCACTGAGCTCGGGGTTCTGTATAAGGAACATTCGGACGAAATAAAGAACGCCGCGGAGCGACATGGGCATGACGCGAGAAAATGCCGAAGAGACACGCGGGCCGAGCGCCTTCACCGCTCTCGGCCTGCGCGCCGAGGCCGATCCGATCGCGCCCGGCCTGCATGTCGTCGCGACGCCGATCGGCAATTTGCGCGACATCACCTTGCGCGCCCTCTCGACGCTGGCCGCCGCCGACGCCGTGGTCGCCGAGGACACCCGCGTCACCCGGACGCTGCTCGCCCATTACGGCATCGCCACGCCGCTCGTCGCCTATCACGAGCACAACGCCGCCGTCGTGCGGCCGCATCTATTGGCCCGGCTCGCCGGCGGCGCGGCCTTGGCGCTGGTCTCCGACGCCGGCACGCCGCTCGTCTCCGATCCCGGCTATCGGCTGGTCGCCGAGGCGCTGGAGGCAGGCATTCCGGTCACCTCCGTGCCGGGACCTTCCGCCGTCCTCGCGGCTCTCGTCGTCGCCGGCCTGCCGACCGACCGCTTCTATTTCGAAGGATTCCTGCCGCCGAAAAGCGCCGCGCGCCGCGCCCGCATCGCCGAACTGGCCGCCATTCCCTCGACCCTGGTCTTTTTCGAATCGCCGCGCCGTCTCGCCGAGACGCTGGCCGACTTGGCCGTGGAGCTGGGGCCACGGCAATCGGCGGTGGCGCGCGAATTGACCAAGCTCTACGAGACGACGCGGCGCGGCCCGCTCGACCGCCTGGCGGCGGAATTCGCCGGCGAGGCGCCGCCCAAGGGCGAGATCGTCGTGCTGGTCGGGCCTCCCGAGGGAGCGCCGCCGGTCGCCGAGGAGGAGATCGACAAGCGCCTCGCCGCCGCGCTCGAATCCCTGAGCGTCAAGGACGCCGCCGCGGCGGTTTCGGCGGAAACCGGCGCGCCGCGCCGGAAAGTCTACGCCCGCGCGCTCGCGCTTTCCGGCGCAAAGCGCTGACATGGCCGAGGCGGCGAAGCGCAAGCGCAAGATGGCGCCCGCACGGGCCAAATGGCGCGCGCATCGCTGGGGCTTGCGCGCCGAATGGCTCGCCGCCGTCTATCTGTCGATCAAGGGCTATCGCATCCTGGCGCGCAAATTCGTCGTCGCCGGCGGCGAGATCGATCTCATCGCGCGGCGCCGGGATGTGATCGCCTTTGTCGAGGTCAAGGCGCGGCCCGGCTTCGACGAAGCGCTGCTCGCGATCGATGCGGTCAAGCGCCGCCGCATCGCCCGCGCCGCGCGGCTGTGGCTGACGCGAAATCCCGCCGCGATGCAGGCGACGTTGCGCGGCGACGCTGTGCTGATCGCGCCGCGGCGCTGGCCGCGGCATGTCGAGGCGGCGTTCGAACTGGAGATGGAGTAGCGCGGCTGACTTTGGATCAAAGTTTGCTAAAGAAGCTCATTGAGCGCCCCACGGGCGCAAACGCTTTTATCGCGCTTTGGAGGCGATCATGCTCGGGATTCAGCCCAAGTCGGGCGACGCCCACGCGGCGAAAGCCGGATGGCGGCCAATCCCTTGCGTCGGCGTGCCCGAGTCGCGGGCGCGCCTCAAGGCCAAGCGCGCTTCGCGCGTCGCTCCGCTTCGCTCCGCGAGCCTTGACCCGCGCCCGCGACTCGGGCTGTCGGCGTCCAAGAGCTTTGGTGACGAAACCGGCGAACCCGCCGGTTTCGTCACCAAAGCTCTTGGATGCAAAAAGCCGCATCGGCCCGGCGCTGTCACCCGAAGGGCCGGAGCGAAGCGGAGGAGCGGCCATAGCCCCTCGCGAGAATCTGAGAGTATGTTTAGTCTTTGGGCGGGCTATGGCCGCTTGACGGCGTCGGGCCGATGTGGCCCCCTTGCTCCCCTCGCGGTCGGCAAAAAATCCGACCCCGCCAAAATCCCAATTCTCTCGTACCTCTTCCGCCTGCGAGCCAATAAGCCGGCGCGCTGACGAGATCGCCTAACCAAGCTGGAGCCTCCATGCCTCTCGCCGTCGCCGTGCAGATGGACCCGATCGAGAAGATCAGAATCGCCGGCGATTCGACCTTCGCCCTCCTGCTCGAAGCGCAGAAGCGCGGCCATCAGCTCCTTTATTACACGCCCGACCGCCTGACGATGCGCGGGCCGCGCGTGCTCGCCCAGGCGCAGCCGCTCGAAGTCAAGGACGCGCAAGGCCAGCACGCCAAGCTCGGCGCGGCGGCGACGATCGATCTCGCCGGCCTCGACGTCGTACTTTTGCGGCAGGACCCGCCCTTCGATCTCGCTTACATCACGACGACGCATTTCCTCGAGCGGATTCATCCGAAGACGCTGGTCGTCAATGACCCGGTCTCGGTCCGCAATGCGCCGGAAAAGCTCTTCGTGATGGATTTTCCGCAATTGATGCCGCCAACCTTGATCTCCCGCG
>DATGLU010000109.1:0-5502 GCA_035294045.1 Roseiarcus sp.
GTCATTTTCGAACTGGAGAGCGAAATCTCCTCCGCCATGATCCCAGCCGCGGCGGTTAACGCGTTATGGCCCGATTTCAAGTAGGCCACGATATCGGCAATGCTCCATTTGCCAAGCCCCCGCGCCGGATCGTTGGTGATGTTCGGCGCGAACCAGCCTTGCAGCCGATAGCCTTGCAGCTTCTTCTCGTTGATATCGCCGCCAATCATGGTTTTCGGCGTATGGCACGCGCCGCAGTGGCCGGGCCCTTCGACGAGATAGGCGCCGCGATTCCACTCGGCGGACTTGCTGTGGTCGGCCTTGAAAGGTCCCTTCTTGAAATAGAGGATATCCCAGACGAGCATCGCGCCCCGGATGTTGAACGGGAAGGGCAGCGTGTTGACATTGACCGGGTTGTGCACCGGCCTCAACGTGTTGAGATAGGCGCGGATGGCGAGCGCGTCGTCTCTCGACAGCTTCGTGTAGTAGGGGAAAGGCATTGCCGGGTAGAGGGGCGAGCCGTCTCGTCGTTTGCCGTGCCGTAATGCGGCGACGAACTCGTCATCGCTCCACGCGCCGATCCCGGTCTCGCGATCCGGGGTGATGTTCGGCGAGACGAGCGAGCCGAACGGCGTCTCGATCGCCCGCCCGCCGGCGAAAGGTTCGTTTCGCCCCTCTACGGTATGACAGCCTTGGCAATCGGCGGCGGCGGTCAAATACCGCCCTTTTTCGATCTGGGCGAAATTCTGGGGATCGAGCTTGGTGCCCGAATCGCTGGCCGGCGCGCCGTGATACGTCACCAGCCACAGAAATCCGCCAAGGCACGCCAGCGCGACGATGAGAACCGCGATGCCGAGCGCCTTAAGCATGGACGAGCGGCCCGGGATTTTTAAGATATTTGTCGCGAATGGCCTCCGCCGACCAAAAGGCGAGAGCGGCCAACGTGCCGGTCGGATTGTAGCCGGCATTTTGCGGGAAGGCGGTCGCGCCCATAACGAAGAGATTGGGCACGTCCCAGCTTTGCAGATAGCGATTGAGCGCGCTCGTCGTCGGGTCCGTTCCCATGATCGCGCCGCCGCAGAGATGCGTCGTCTGGTATTTGGTGATGTCGTACGGCCCTTTGCGGTACTCTTTCACGACCTGCTTGGCGCCCATCGCTTGGATGATTTCGGCGAATTTGTCGGTCAGGAATTTATTCTGCTTCAGCTCGTTGTCGTGAAAATCTATAGTCATGCGCAGCAGCGGTCGGCCGAAGCGATCGCGATAGGTCGGATCGAGATCGAGATAGACGTCGCGATAGGCGTAGAAGCTGCCATGGACGCCTGTGCCGGGCTTCACGGTCGAAAGATAGTTGTCGCGCACCGCCGCTTTCCACGCTGCGCCCCAGCGCGGCGTGTTCGGCGGCACGGGCGTCGTCTCGATTGGCCGGCCATTGGTCTGGACCTGGCCCATATAGCCGCCGCCAACGAAGCCATAGGGGCCATGATCGAAATTGTCGCCGTTGAATTCGTCGATGCACATGCCGATCGCGCCGGAAGCGATAAAGGGATTGAAGATGAACTTGTCCTTGTCGAAAAAGCCGACCGCCTCGGAAATCGTCTGGTGGGTGAAATTGCGGCCGATGACGCCCTGATTGGCGACCGGATCGTAGGGCTTGCCGATTTTGGAGAGCAGGAGGAGCTGCACGTTGAAAATCATATAAGCGGCGAGGATCACGAGATCGGCCGGCTGCTCCCATTCCGCGCCGCTCATATCGACGAAGGTGACGCCGGTCGCCCGCTTGCCGGACGGGTCGAGATTGATTTTCGTCACTTCGCATTCGGTACGGGCGCTGAAATTCGACTTGCGAACGAGGATCGGCAGGATCGTCGTTTGCGGGCTGGCCTTTGAGTAATTGCCGCAGCCGAACCATTCGCAGAAGCCGCAATAGCTACAGGGACCGAGGCGCACGCCAAGCGGATTGACATAGGGCCGCGACAGATTTCCCGAAGGCTGCGGAAAGGGCTTGTAGCCGAGGTCGCGCGCGGCCTTAGCAAAAAGCGTATGGCTGAAAGGCTGGTCCTGCGGCGGATTGGGGTAAGGGCGCGAGCGCGGGCCCTCGAACGGATTGCCGCCCTCCTGGATTTTGCCTTTGAGATTGCCGGCGGCGCCCGACGTGCCGCAGAAATATTCGAAACGGTCGTAATAGGACACGAGCTCGTCATAGGTGACGCCCCAATCCTGGATCGTCATGTCGGGCGGCAGGAAGGAGGCGCCATAGCGCTGCGTCAGATGGGTCTTGAGGACGAAATCCGAAGGTAGGAATCGCCACGTCTCGGCGTTCCAGTGAACGCCGCCGCCGCCGACGCCATTGGGCGGCATGAACGCGCCCCAGGTGCGGATCGGTAAAGCCTGCTGATCCATTTTGTTGCGAAAGGTGAAGGTCGTCTGATCGGGGCGCAGAAACAGGTCGTGGCGGATGCGATAGCGCAATTCGTCCTGGTTATAATTCGGCGGATATTCCGTCGGGGCGTCGCGCCATGGCCCGCGCTCGATCGCGATGACATCGAGCCCTTCGTCGGTCAGTTCATGGGCAAGAATCGCGCCGGTCCAACCGAGTCCGATAATGACCACGTCCTTGGCCGGCAGCTTGCGCGCCATTCTTCGTCCTTCAGCTTTTGCTCGCCGTCCATTCCGCCCGGCCTTGGATGCCGACCGGCGGAAGCGGATAGCGTTCGTTATGACGATGGACCCAGTCTCGATAGTCGTAGCGGGCGCCAGGGAAGCCGATCATTCGCCAGGCGCACATATCGCGATTGCCGCCATAAATGGGATCGGCGAAGAACCCTTGCTGAACGTCCTTGATCAGCAGCTCGAAAAAGTCTTTGCCCTTGACGTCTTCGAGTTCGACGTCGCCTTTCTCCAAACCGAAGATGATCTGATCCTTCAGCTCGTCAGAGAGATGGGCGAACGGGCGATTGTCGTGGTTTTTCCGGCAGAACCGATCGAGCGCCGCCAACGCTTTGCGATATCGCGCCGCGGGGCCGGCTTCGTCCTGCGGTCCCTGGTTTTTGAGTCCCTTGACGAAGGGCGGACTGTCATAGAGGCCGCCATTGCGCCCATAAGGGCCGGCGAGCTGGCGGTCGATGAAGACAGCGCAGCCTGCGTCCTTGCCGCCCGGGGTTTGCGGGTCAGGCGGAATGAGCCGGTCGGCGAGCGCTTCGACCGCGGCGCCTTCGTCAGGGGTAAAGAAAATCCATCCGCCCGGCTTGAACGGCGCAGGCGGCGTTCCCCCATAGGGCCGCCAGGGCAGACCGCCGGCAAGAACCTCCGCTTGCGCCACAAGGCGGCCGCCGAGAAGGAACGCGGCGGATGCAAGCAGTTCTCGCCGACGAAAGCGCAGCACGCCTCACTCCCTTAGCGACAAGAACCGGCCAAGAGGCGTGTTGTTCCCCGCTCATCCGGCGGAACGGCGGTCATGCCGGTCGCGAAGCTGGAAGAACCTTTCCGGCTTAAGCGCCGGGCTCAGGCTTCTCCGCCCCTTCTCCCGGATTGCCTATTCCGACGGCGATGCGGCGGCGTTCGGCGTCTTCGGCCTCGATCGCTTTGCGCGCCATCTCCCAATGGCGATCCGCCTCGCCGAGCGGGCGGCCTTCCTCCTCCCAAATGCGGTAGGCGAAGGCCCGGATGCGCTTCTCTTCGTCGTCGTCCTGATCGGGCATGAGAATGATTCCTTCCGCGCTTCAACGCAGGGGCCGCTCGAATGGTTCCGGAGCGCGGCGGCCATCGAAGGTACGTAAGCGAGCGTTTAGGGGCCGCCGCGGCCGCCCGTCGCGCCATAGACCTGGCCGGTCGAATAGCTGAGATCGGAAGCGGCGAGCGCGACATAAATCGGGGCCAGCTCCGCCGGCTGGCCGGGCCGGCCCATCGGCGTATTGGCGCCGAATTCCGGCAGCTTGTCGGGCGGCTGCCCGCCGCTCGGCTGGAGCGGCGTCCAAACCGGTCCCGGCGCGACGGCGTTGACGCGAATGCCCTTTTTCGCGACCTGCTTGGCGAGGCCTTTGACGAAAATCATGATCGCGCCCTTTGTCGCGGCGTAGTCGATAATGTTCTCGCTCGGCTCGTAAGCGTTCACCGAGCTCGTGCAGATGATCGCCGAGCCCGGCTTCAGGTGCGGCATCGCGGCTTTGAGGATCCAGAACATTGCATAGACGTTGGTCTTGAACGTCGTATCGAACTGCTCGTTCGAAATGTCCTCGATCGAGTCGACGGCATGCTGATGCGCGGCGTTGCTGACGATGATGTCGAGCCCGCCGAGTTCGCGCGCCGCGTCGGCGACCAGCTTCCTGCAGAAGGCTTCGTCGCGAATGTCGCCGGGCAGGGGGACCGCTTTGCGGCCGGCCTCGCGGATGAGCTGCACGACCTCGCTGGCGTCGGGCTCCTCGACCGGCAGATAGCCGATCGCCACGTCGGCGCCTTCGCGGGCATAGGCGATGGCCGCCGCCCGGCCCATGCCGGAATCGCCGCCGGTGATCAGAGCCTTGCGGCCGAGCAGGCGGCCGCTGCCTTTGTAGCTCGTCTCGCCATGGTCGGGCCGGGGAATCATCTTGAGGGCAAGGCCCGGCGGCTCTTGCTGCTGGCGCGGGAAAGGCGGGCGCGGATATTCGTCGACCGGATTTTTCAGCGGCTCGGCGACCGGACTTGCGGCGCCGGCTGAGGCCGCCTGCTGCGCAACCGCTGGCGCGCCGGCCATCGCCACCGCTCCGGCGACGCCGGCAAGGAGCGCGCGCCGCGAAGCATCCATGTTCTCGAAGGCCATGGCTTCTCCTTTTGAAGATTGAGCAGCGGCGTCGGCGCTGAGACGGCCGACCGCGGCCGCGTCGACGGTCAACCCGAGCGGCGCCGCGCGGGTTCCGGTCGTTCGCCTCACGTTTTCCATTCCAGATCGACGACATTCGTTCGCCGCGCCAACTCGGCCAGCGGCCTGGGCACATCGTGGCGGTCCGGCCGCCAGCGCTCGCGCAAGGCGCAGCGGATTTCGGACGCCTCGCCGTCCGCGCCATATTTCACCGTCATATGCATGACTTCGAGCTCCGCCTCCGCCATCAGTCGCAGCGCCTCGTCCTGGCTGAAGTCGTCGCCGCGCCATTTGACGGCGAACTCGACATTGCGGTGCTGCTTCATCTGGCGCTCGATGAGCTTCAGGCCGGAAATGATCACGAGACCCAATACGGAGCCTGCCACGCCGAGTCCGATTTGGCCGCCGCCGAAACAAAGGCCGACAACGGTGACGAACCATAAAGTCGCCGCCGTGGTGACGCCGAGGATCAGGTTGTCGCGCTTGAAAATCGCGCCGGCGCCGATAAAGCCGACGCCGGACAGGATGCCGAGCGGCAGGCGCATCAGGTCGAGCACGACAAAGGAATCCGGCGCCTTGCCGGCGGTGGGCATCAGCAAATTGGCTTGGATCATCGCCAGGCAGGCGGCCAGCGCGACCAGTATCGTCGTGCGCAGGCCGGCGGCATGGCCGCGCTCGCCGCGGTC
>DATGLU010000110.1:0-3225 GCA_035294045.1 Roseiarcus sp.
AAAATGCTCCCAATTTGACGCCCCGGCGAAAGAGCGTCGAATCGTCTTTAAACGTTTGGCGGCCTATGCGGTCGCGGCGGCGGCGCCCGTAAGGACGTCTGTTCATTTTATCGAAACCGGTCCGACGAACCGCCCGCTTGAGGCGCACGGACGAATCCGGCAAAAGCCTCTGCAGACAATGCAACAGAGGGCGCCCGATTGCCTCGATCCAGTCCTCAGGCCAAGAAGATCGGTTCCCGGCGGCGCCGAGGCGCCCAAAGCCGGCGTGTCGCCGCGCTCGTCGCGTCGATTTTCGCCGGGGCGGCGATCATCGCGGCAAGCTACTACTTGTTGAATCGCGGCCAATCGAAACCAGACCGGCGAAGCGCAGCCGTCGCCTCGAACCCGTCGGCTTCACCGGCCGGCGAGAGCCGCTCGCTGGCGAGCGGGGTCGCGCCGATAGCCGCCGAGGAGCCCGCGAGAGCGCGCAAAATCGCCCGAAAGGAGCTTCCTTCGGCCGCGCAAGACGACACGGCGATCGACCAATGGTTCATGGCGGCCTATCTGCGCTGCTGGTCGCCGCCGGCGAAAATTCCCTCAGACGGCGACTATGCGGCGAAAATCCGGGTGTCGCATAACGCCAACGGCTCCCTCGCCGGGGCGCCTATCCTTGTCAATCCGCCGAGCGATCCCGACTGGCGCTCCTATGCGGACAGCGCGGTTCGCGCCGTGAAGAAATGCAATCCTCTCTCGGTTCCCGCGGAATATCTTCCGCGCTTCGATCATTGGCGGAAAGTGACGTTGTATTTCGCTCCCGACAGCGCGCGCTAGGAAGAAACGGCGCCATTTCCCGCGCCAATCGGGGGAGCCCCCGGGCTTGCAGGATAGATCGTACCGGATTCTCGCTTTCGCGAGACAGACACGGTCGATTCTCATCATGAAGCAGTCGCGAGGAGATTTTCAAGCCTGATCGGGAAGCGGCGAACGCGAATCCCGGTCGCGTGCCAGACCGCGTTGGCGACTGCGCCCGCCGTTCCTGTCACGCCGATCTCGCCTACCCCCTTGATGCCAAGCGCATTCACATGCGGATCGTCCTCGTGAACGAGCAGCGCTTCGAGAGAGGGAATGTCGGCGTTCACCGGCACGTGGTACTCCGCGAGGTCGGCGTTCATCACCCGGCCGCTTCGGCGATCGATCATCGCCTGCTCATGCAGCGCGAAGGACACGCCCCAGATCATGCCGCCGTAATATTGGCTGCGAACCAGGCGGGGATTGATCACGCGGCCGGCGGCGAAAGCGCCGACGACGCGCGTCGTGCGGATTTGGCCGAGATCGGGATCGACCTTCACTTCGGCGAAAACTGCGCCATGCGCATGCATGGCGTAGCTCGATTGCGCCGCCGGGTCGGCGGCGCTGGCGCTGCGGCCCTCGACCTCGCGCAAGCCGGCGCGGGCGAGGATGTCGGCATAGCCCTCGCTGCGGCTTTCGTCGTCGCGCCGGAACAGACGGCCGTTGCGTGCGATCACGCCGGCATTGCCGGCGCCGTAAAGCGGCGAGCGCCGGTCGGCGGTCGCCAAGTCGGCGAGTTTCGCGATCGCGTCGGCGCCGGCATTGTGGAGCGCCAAGCCGGCTGTGGCGGTATGGGCCGAGCCGCCGGCGATGCCGGCGTCGGGCAGGTCGGACGAGCCTGCCTTGAACTCGACCTCGTCGAGGTCAAGCGCAAGGCTATCGGCCGCGATCTGCGCGAGCGCCGTCCAGGCGCCCTGCCCCATATCTTGCGCGCCGATCTCGGCGAGGCCTCTCCCGTCGTTGCGGATCACGGCGCGGGCCTCGGCATGAAACATCAAAGCGGGAAAGGTCGCCGTGCCGACGCCCCAACCGACGAGAAAGCCGGCTTCGTCGCGCATCTGCCGTGGGGCCAGCGGCCGGCGCGCCCAGCCGAAGCGCTCGGCGCCGCGCTCATAGCATTCGCGCAGAGCCTTCGACGAGAACGGCTTGCCGGAGATCGGCTCGACTTCGGCATAGTTTTTCAGGCGGAAGGCGAGAGGGTCCATGCCGCAAGCTTCGGCCGCCTCGTCGATCGCGCTTTCGAGGGCGATGGAGCCGGTAGCCTCGCCGGGGGCGCGCATGAACATCGGCGTGCCGATATCGATCCGCACCGCTTCATGCGCGGTGACGATGGCCGGGCTGGCGTAAAGCGTATGGGAAATGTTGGCGGCCGGCTCGAAGAAATCGTCGAACGTGCTGGCCGTCGTTTTTGCGCGATGATCCAACGCCGTCAGCTTGCCGCCTGCATCCATGCCCATTCGCAATGTCTGCCGCGTCGGCGGACGATGGCCGACCGGGCCGTACATCTGGTCGCGGCGCAAGACGAGCTTGACCGGCCGCCCGACCAGCTTGGCGGCGAGAATGCCGAGAATCTGCGGCCCCGAGATCAAGCCCTTGGAGCCGAAGCCGCCGCCCAAAAACGGGCTGCGAATATGAATCTTATCCGGCGAGAGGCCGAAAAGCCCTGCGATGCGGCCGCGCGCAATGGCCATGCCCTGGCTCGGCGTATCGATGGACAGCCGCTCGCCCTCCCATGAGGCGACGATCGCATGCGGCTCCATGGCGTTATGGTACTGGGCCGGCGTCTCATAGGTCGTCTCGATTCGCTTGGCCGCAGCCGCAAGGCCCGCTTCGATATCGCCCTTGCGGATCTCGGCAGGCGATCCGACGCCGACCGCGGGCGGTACGAAGCTTTCGTTCCCGTCAAGGCCAACACGGGCCGGCAGCTCTTCATATTGCGGCCGAAGCAGCGCCGCGCCTTCCGTCGCCGCCTCCAGGCTTTCGGCAATCACCACCGCGATCGGCTGATTGGCGTAGCGCACGCCGTCGTTCTGCAGCAGGTCGAGCCTGAACATGAACGGATTGGACTTTTCGTCGGGATCAAGCGCCAGAGGCGGCCGATTGGCGGGCGTCATCACGTCAACGACGCCGCGATGGCTTTTGGCGGCCGCCACATCGAGGGACTTTACCCGGCCGCGCGCGATGCTGCTGACCGCCATGACGGCGTAAAGCATCCCCGCGGGATGGTTGTCCGCAGCGAAGCGCGCCTTGCCGGTGACTTTGAGGAACCCGTCGCGGCGCGTCAGCGGCTGGCCAATATTGGAGCCGTGCCGGATATGCGGCGAACCTTGAGGGGAATTGCGCTCAAGCGTCATGACGCGCTCCGGGAACGGATGAGAATGGCGAGCCTGGAAGGGC
>DATGLU010000111.1:0-5815 GCA_035294045.1 Roseiarcus sp.
CAGGAGATCGTAATGCTCTCCGAGGCGGGCGAGATCGTCCGGCTCCATCAGTTCGGCCGCCCATTCCGAGGCCAGCCCTTCAACCGCCAGGCGCACGCGGCGCAAATCGGCCAACCGATCAAGGCTGAGCCGCGGCACGCCGATCGACCGGCCGGTCACCAGGCTGAGCGCGCCCGACGCGGCGAGGCGCTTCAGCGCCTCGCGCACCGGCATGGCGCTGACGCCGAAAGCCTCGGCGAGGCTTTGGATCGTCACCACTTGGCCGGGCGCGATTTCGCCGTCGAGGATCAGGTCGCAAATCCGGCGATAGGCGCGCTCCTGCAGCGTGTCGCGCGCCAGCGGCGCCACTCTCAGCTCCGGCCTGCCCAGCACCGCGTCCAGCGTCATGCGCGTCCCGCCCAATTCCTGCCCGTTCCAGTCTCTGGAATCGGCGGCCGATGCAAGCTGTAGCGCAAGTCTGCTCAGCTTGCATCTGTTGATCTATGATCTATGATCACGAGATCGCCGATAAGGCGGCAAAACCGGGAGGAAGACCATGACGGGTGGAGCTCGGTGGCTTTTGGCGGGCGCGCTGGCTTTGGGCTTGGCCGCGCCGCAAGCGGCGGACGCCGCGCAAAAGCACAAGATTTTCCTCAGCATGAGCTATATCGGCAACGACTGGCAGGCCGAGGCTGCCAATATGGTCAAGGCCATGGCCAGCCATAAGAGCCTCGCCGACAAGGTCAGCCTCGAAGTGCAGGTGGCCGGGCCGAACGCGCAACGCCAGATCCAGCAGATCAACGCCATGGTCCAGGCCGGCGCCGAGGCGATCGTCGTCTATCCGATCTCGCCGACCGCGCTCAATCAGGTGGTCAAGAACGCTTGCGAGAAGGGCGTCAAGATTTTCGCCTACGACGCCGAGATCACCGAGCCCTGCGCCTACAACATCCATATCGACCAGGAGGAAGCCGGTCGGAAGACGGCGGAATGGCTGGTCGACAAGCTCGGCGCGAAAGGCGGCAATATCGTCGTCATCACCGGCGTTCCCGGCACCTCGGTCGACACGTTGCGCACCAAGGCGGCGAAGGAAGTGTTCGCCAAGCATCCGAACATCAAGATCGTCGCCGAGGCCGTCGGCATGTGGAGCCAGGCGGTGGCGCGTACCGAATTGTCGAAAATCCTCGCCACGAAGAACTGGGACAGTATCGACGGGCTTTGGATGCAGGTCGGCTGCTACACCGCCAACGCCATGCAGCTTGAGGCCGGCAAGAAGCCGAACCAGCTTATCCCCTGCGCCGGCGAAGGCTCGAATGGCGGCCGCATTCAGATGCTGCCGGTCGGCACGCAAGTCGAAGGCGCCGCCTCGCCCTATGCGCCGCTCGGCGCGCCGCGCATCTCCTACGCCTCGCCGCCTTATTCCGGCGCCCTGGCGCTGAAGCTCGCGGTCGAAGCGCTCGAAGGCAAGAACGTGCCGAAGACGACCATTCTGCCTCTTCCGCTTGTCACCAACGATACGGTCAAGCTGTGCCAGGAAGGCACCTGGGAGGAAATGAAGGCGGGCTGCAACGCGTTCAAGCCCTCGCTCGTACCCAATCCCGGCTGGTTCGCCTCGATCTTCTCGGAGCAAACCCCGGAAGTTGGCCTCGAAGCGGCTTTGGTCGGGCAGCCGGAGAATTAGGGCTTCTGTTGTACTGCAAGGCTGCGGCTCACCCTCACCCCAACCCTCTCCCGCAAGCGGGAGAGGGGGCGCGTAACGCTTGTTATAGATGCCGGAGCGCTTCAGCCGCGGTCGTCGACCGCGGCTACAACCCCTTCTCCCGCTTGCGGGGGAAGGTGGCGCGAAGCGCCGGATGAGGGTAAGCCACGCCAGCGAAGTTCCTGTATCCTCTTCACGACAGGTACGCCAGCATTTGGGCAGTGAGCGCCAAAAAATCATGCCGAACGACAACGCCGTCGCGATCAGAGGCCTGCGCAAGGCTTTCGGCGCGACGCTCGCCGTCGACGATGTCAGTTTCGCCATCGAAGCCGGCGCCGCGCACGCCTTGCTCGGCGAGAACGGCGCCGGCAAATCCACCATCGTCAAGCTTCTGTCCGGACTGATCGAGCCCGATCGCGGCGTCATCAGGCTGTTTGGCGACGAAGCGCGGCTGCGATCGCCGCGCGCCGCGCACGCCTATGGGGTCGAGACCGCTTTCCAAGAGATGACGCTCGCGCCGGACCTTACCGTGCTCGACAATATGCTGCTGCCTTACGCGCCGACCGGATGGACCGGCATGGTCCGCCGGCGCGCCGCCGAGGCGGCGGTCCGCGCCCATTTCGACGCGCTCGGCTTCGATGTCGAATTGTGGCGCGAAGTCGGCGATCTCGATCTTGCGGTCCAGCAGAAGATCGAGATCGCGCGGGCGATCTTCCGCAAGCCGCGCATCCTCCTGCTCGACGAGCCGACTTCCACGTTGGCCGGCCGCGACGTCGAATGGCTCGGCCAGGTCATCGCCCGCTTGAAGAAGCAGGGCGTCACTATCGTGTTCATTTCGCATCGCATGCGCGAAGTGCGCGCCTTCTGCGATCAAGTGACGATCCTGCGCAACGGCCGCCATATCGCCACCGCGCCGTCGAGCGAGCTGACCGACGCTCAGATCATCGAGATGATCGTCGGCCGCTCCATCGCGCAGGCCTTTCCGCCGCGCCCGGCGCCGCCGCCTTCAAGCGAAGCGACGGAAACGCTCGGCGCGCGCGACCTCGCCGCCGGCGCCAAGCTCAAAGCGGCGAGCTTCTCGCTCAAAAAGGGCGAGATACTCGGCGTCGCCGGGCTCCAGGGCATGGGCCAGCTCGACCTGTTCCTCGCCTGTTTCGGCATGACCGACATCCATCGCGGACAGATTTTTGTCGACGGCCGGCCAACGACAATCGCTTCGCCGACGGATGCGCTCAAGCCAAATATCGGCCTCGGATTTCTTCCCGAGGACCGCAAGACGGAGGCGCTGTTCCTCGAACTGAATGGCCGCCACAACGCCTCGCTGCCGGTGATCGAGCGCTTTTGCCGTTTCGGCCTCGCGCAAGGCGAGCGCGAGAAGAACGCCGTCGCCGAGGCTTTCGCGCGCGTCGAGGTCGACCAGCGCGCTCTGTGGACGCCGGTCAAGTCCTTCTCAGGCGGCAATCAGCAGAAGATCGCCATCGCCAAATGGCTGCTCGCCGAGAGCCGCATTCTTCTGTTGTTCGATCCAACCCGCGGCATCGATGTCGGCACCAAGCACGAACTCTACATCCTGATGCGCGCCTATGCGGCGGCGGGCGGCTCGATCCTGTTCCATTCCACCGAAATTCCCGAACTCGTCCATCTCTGCGATCGCGTTCTGGTCCTTTATGGCGGCCGCATCGTCGCCGAGATCGCCGCGGGCGCGTTGAGCGAGAACGAGATCATGCGCGCCGCCTTGGGCGGCGAGGCGACGGAGAAGGCGGCGTGAGCGTCTCGGCCGCGCTCCGCTCCACGTCCGGCGGCCGCCGTCGGCCCGGGCTCGGCGTGCTGATCGGCCGCCATCGCGGCCTGATCACGGCCGCGGCCGTCTTCGTCCTCCTGTTCGTTCTCGTCAACGCGATCAGCGCCGGCCATCTCACCTATTTCGACATCAGCTTCATGGCGAGCGGCGGCGCGACTCTGGCGCTCGCCGCAATCGGCGAGACGATCGTCATCCTGATCGGCGGCTTCGATCTCTCCGCCGGCGCCGTGATCTCCCTGGTCAATGTCGTGCTCGCGTCGAGCATGGACCCGACCGCGCCGCATGCTTCCGTCGCGCTCTGGACCTTGGCCGGAATCGGCGTCGGCATGGCGACGGGCGCTTTCAACGGCGTCTTCATCGCCTTCCTGCGCTTGCAGCCGATCGTCGTGACCTTGTCGACGATGTTCATTCTGCAGGGCGTCACCTTGCTGGTGATGGAGAAGCCCGGCGGCTTCGTCAACGCCGACCTCGGCGGCTTCTATCTCGGCGACGCCGTGCCCGGCCGCCTACCGATGCCGATCCTGCTGCTCGTCTGCGTCGCTCTGCTCTGGCTCTATCTGAAGTCGACGCGCTTCGGCGCGGCGCTCTATGCGATCGGCAGCGACGCCGATGCGGCGCGCTCGGCCGGCGTGCGCGTCGCGCTCACGCGCCTCTTCGCCTATATCGTCGCCGGCGGCTGCTATGGCCTTGCCGGCGTCTTCATCTCGGCGCAGACCGGCTCAGGCGATCCGCTGGTCGGCAATCCGCTGCTTCTGTCGATTTTCGCTGCGGTGGTGCTCGGCGGCACGCGGCTCGGCGGCGGGCGCGGCGGCCCGGTCGGCTCGATCATCGGCGCTTATATTCTCATGAGCGTCGTTAACGTTCTGCTCGTACTTAACGTCTCGGCCTATTATTCGACCATCGCGGAAGGCGTGATCCTGCTTCTCGCGGTGCTCGCCTCTTCGATCAGCGCCGATTCCGAGCTCGCCAAGCAGATCCGTTTCGCCGCCTTACGCTTTTCAGCCTGGCGCGCCGGCGCGCTGCCCGGGCAGATCGGCGGCGGCGATCGACGATTGCGGCGCGAGGCCGAGCCGAACCGGACGGGCCGCGTCCAGGAGCCGCCGTTCTGGATTCGCAATCGTCACGCTTTGCGCTACGCGCTCCCCGCCTATGTTCTTTTTATTCTCGTCGTCGCCGCGACCGAGCTCTGGCTCGGCCACGCCGCCTTCCATTGGGGCTATTGGAATTCGCTGATCGTCCTGTCGAGCTTCCTGGCGATCCTCGCCCTCGGTCAGGGCGCGGTCATCCTTACCGGCGGGCTCGATCTGTCCGTCCCTTGGACGATCGGCCTTTCCGGCATTCTGCTCGCCGGAATCGTGCAAGGCTCGGATCAAGCCCTAGCTTACGCGCTGCCGATCGTCGTTGCGATCGCGCTCGTCATCGGCTTCATCAACGGCGTCGGCATTGTCGCGCTGGGCATTTCGCCGATCGTCATGACGCTCGCGACGAACGGCATCCTGCAAGGCGTGGCGCTGCTCTATTCGAACGGCACGCCGGCCGGCTTTTCCTCGCCGCTGCTCCGCTGGTTCATGACCGGCAGGGTTCTCGGCGCGACGCCCGTCGTCTTCTTCATCGTCCTTTTCGTCGTCGCCGCCGTGACCTTGCTCGCCCAGACGCCGTTCGGCCGCCGCGTCTATGCGGTCGGCAACGGCGCGCGCGCCGCACGGCTTTCCGGCGTGCCGGTCGGCCGCACGCTGATCGGCGTCTATATGCTGTCCTCGCTATGCGCCGGGTTGGTCGGCGCCCTGCTGACCGGCTTTTCCGGGCAGGCGAGCCTCGGCATGGGCGACGAATATCTCCTGCCCTCGATCGCCGTCGTCGTGGTCGGCGGCGCGATCATTACCGGCGGCCGCGGCCATTATCTCGGCATGCTCGGCGGCGTGCTGCTTTTGACCGCTTTGCAAACCATGCTTGCCGGCAGCAATCTGCCTTACGCGACGCGCGCCATCGTCTATGGCCTTGTCGTGCTCGGCGCGGTGATCGCGCTACGCGAGCGGCGCGATTGAAGTTGAGAGGACGCCATGGCCCATGCAGCAGCGGATCGAAATCTGGACGCCGGCCTTTCCGGCCGGCGCGTGCTGGTGACGGCGGGCGCGGCGGGGATCGGCCTCGCCATTGTCCAGCGCCTGCTGCGCCATGGCGCGCGCATTTTCGTTTGCGATGTCGTTGACGCGACGCTTGAAAGCTTTGCAAAAGCCCATCCGCAGGCAAAGGCGATAAAGGCTGATGTATCGAGCGAAACCGATGTCGAGCGGATGTTCGCCGCGGTGAAGCGCGAATTCGGCGGCCTTGACGCGCTG
>DATGLU010000112.1:0-7586 GCA_035294045.1 Roseiarcus sp.
GAATGCGAGCGCCATGACAAGGAGCGGCCAGAGCATCAGCGGCGCGATGGTCGGGCCGCCGAGCCGGAACACCGAAGCCGGCTGGTGCAGCGTGTTCCACCAATCGACCGAGAACTTGATGATCGGAATGTTGACCGCTCCGACCAGGGTCAGGATCGCCGCCGCGCGAGCGGCGCGGCCCGGCTCGTCGATGGCGCGCCACAGCGCGATCAGGCCGAGATAAAGGATGAACAGGACGAGGACCGAGGTCAGCCGCGCGTCCCAGACCCAGTAGGTCCCCCACATCGGCTTGCCCCAGAGCGAGCCGGTGGCGAGGCAGATGAAGGTGAAGCCGGCGCCGAGCGGCGCGGCGGCCTTCTGCGCGGCGTCGGCGAGCGGATGGCGCCAGACCAGAGTGCCGAGCGCGGCGAGCGCCATCGCGGCGTAGACCAGCATCCCCATCCAGGCGGCGGGCACGTGCAGATACATGATCCGCGACGTCTCGCCTTGCTGATAGTCGGGCGGCGCGACAAAAAGGGCGAGCCACAGGCCGATCGCGAACAGGCACGCCGTCGCCGCCCACAGCCAGGGCAAAATGCGCTGGGCGAAGGCGAGAAAAGCCGTCGGATTGGCGAGGCTGCGCATAAGCGGGGCTTTTATTCCTCCTCAGGAGCGGCGGCAATGAGGCGCGGCGCTTTAAAGACAATAGCCGCGCCGGCCAAACCGTTCCTTAACAGGCGGAAACCGGCTTGCGCCGGCCGCCACACAATCGCGACAATCGGCGGCAAGGAAAGCTTTCGTCCAAATCTCTTGTCGCGCCTTGCGGCGTTTTGGTTTATCAGCGGGCGGCTTCGAAGCCCGGCCGCACGGCTTTGAGTCGCGGTTCTTCATTCAAGGAGGCGCCTGGTGCAACGACGTCAATTCCTCGCCGGGTCGGCCGGTCTCCTGGCCAGCGCGCTCGTCCCGCGCCTCGCCCTGGCCAATGTGCCGACGCCGTTCACCTTCGACATGGTTCCGCCAACCGGAAGCCGCGAGGAATTCGTCAAATGGGGCGTCGCCCAGCGCGGCGAGGATCCGAAATTCCTCGGCGAGCGCTTCGACCGCTACGGCGTTCTCGTGCGCAACGAGGACCTTTGGGACGATCGCAACAAGCACGCCTTCCTGCTGACGCCGCGCGAGGAATTCGTGCTCAAGCAGAACCTTTCCCGCGCCTATGACCACGCTTTCCTCGATATCGGCTATGGCGTGACGATTTCCGGCCCGCACATTGTCGGCCGCATGACCTCGACGATCGACGTCAAGAAGGGCGAGAAGGTGCTCGAGATCGGCACCGGCTCCGGCTATCAGTCGGCCTATCTCGCGCACCTGACCGACAACGTCCATACGATCGAGATCATCAAGCCGCTCGCCGAGCGCACCCGCGGCATCTACGACGCGCTGATCGATCGCGGCTATACCGAATTCAAGGCGATCGCCACCAAGAACGCCGACGGCTATTACGGCTGGGAGGAGGCGGCGCCGTTCGACAAGATCATCGTCACCTGCGGCATCGACCACATCCCGCCGCCGCTGCTTCAGCAATTGAAGCCGAACGGCATCATGGTCATTCCAGTCGGTCCGCCCGGCGCGCAGCGCGTCCTGAAAGTCGTCAAGTCGCAGGCCGAGGACGGGACGATCACCGTCGCGCGGTCCGACATCTATCACGGCCGGATCGTGCCATTCGTACCCTTCACGAAGCTGGAAGGCGACGTGATCAAGGGAACGCATAACGAGTGACCGGCGAGGCTCGCCAATCCCTTCTCCTCGCAAAGCGGGGAGAAGGTGGCGCGAAGCGCCGGATGAGGGGCTACGCAGGACTCGAAAGGTTAAGCGCCCTTCGAATCGCTAATCCCTTGAGTCGGCGCAGCCCCTCATCCGGCCGTGCTGCGCACGGCCACCTTCTCCCCGCTTTGCGGGGAGAAGCGATGGCGACGCCGGTAGAGGCCGCTCGATGAACGATCGTTTCGCTCCCGCCGAGGCGCTGCCGGCGACCCCCGTCGCCGCGCAGGATGATGTCGTTCTCGATCGGCGCGGCCGGCTCGCGCTCTATCTTTCCGTCGGCCTTGCCGCCGGCGCGGTGATCGCGCTGCAGATCGACGTGATGCGCGTCTTCTCGGTCGGGAGTTGGGCGCATTTCGGCTCGCTCGTCGTCAGCCTCGCCATGCTCGGCTTCGGCTTGACCAGCGCGGTGATGTGCGTCGCCAAGAACTGGTTCCAGCGCCATTGGCTCGGCGCCGCCGGCGTCGCGCTGGCGCTTTTCGGCCCGCTCGCCGTTGCGGCCAATCTCTATGTGCAGAAGCTCGGCTTCAACGCCATCTTCCTGGTCTCCGATCCGGCGCAGAAATGGAAGCTGCTGCAGATTTTCCTCGTCGACCTGACGCCGTTTCTCGCCGGCGCGGTCTTTCTCGGCTGCGTCTTCCTGAAGAGCAACAAGACGTTCGGCCGCGTCTATTTCGCCGATCTCGCCGGCTCGGGCCTGTGTGGGCTGGTCTTTCTCGGCGCGATGTATCTTTTCCGGCCGGAAAACCTGATCGCGGCGCCGCTCGCTCTCTGGCTCGCGGCGATGATCGCCTGGGCGTTCGGGCCGGGCGGCCTGCGCGCGCTGGCGCCGTTGGCCGTGCTTGCCGTCGTCGCGTTCGGCGGCCATTTCGTCGCGGCGCCGGCGCTCGGGCTGCCCCGCCTCGCCGTCAACGACTACAAAGGCGTCGCCTACGCGCGCAAATTCCCCGATTCGAAGCGCATCTACGAAAGCGTCTCGCCCTTCGGCTATATCGAGGCCTATTCAAGCTCGTACCTCCATTTCGCGCCGGGCCTTTCCGACAACGCCGCGTTCAATCTGCCGGCCGTGCCGGCCAACGCCTATATCGCGATGTATATCGACAGCGATGGGCCGATCGGGGTCATTCGCGACCTCGCCGACAAGGACACGGCCTATTTCCGCTTCCTGCCGATGTACTATCCTTATGTGATCAAGAAGGATCCGAAGGTTTTCGTCGTGCAGTTCGGCGGCGGCATTTCGACGGCGGTCGCTTTGCGCTCCGGCGCCAAGGAGGTGACGGTCGCCGAGGGCAACAGAGCGGTGCTCGAAGCCTTCCGCAGCAAGGTCTTCAAGGATTTCACCGGCGACATTCTTGGCCGCGTCAACAAGGTGATCGACTACGAAGGCCGCCACTACCTCGCTCACACGAGCCAGCGCTTCGATGTGATCGACCTGTCGCTCGCCGATTCGACCGGCCTCTCCAATCCCGGCGGCTTCGCGATTGTCGAGAAGTTCCCGTATACGCGCGAGGCGATGGAGACTTATATGCGCGCCCTCGCCCCGGGCGGCGTGCTGTCGGTCACGCTGTGGAACAAGGAGGAGCCGCCGAAATCGGTCCTCAAGCTGTATGCGACGATGGCGGCGGCGGCCGAGCGGGTCGATTCCGCCCATATCGCCGATTCGTTCTTCGTCGTTTCCTCGTACCTGTCGACGGCGACCGTCCTTTATAAGCGCGGCGGCTTCACCGAGGACGAGATCGCCAAGCTGCGCAAGCACACCAAGGCGATGTCCTTCGACGAAATCTATTCGCCGGGCTTCTTCTATGACGGGACGCAGACGGACCGCACCCTGAACGGCTACACCGCCCAGATTTTCTCGACGAGCAGCCCGGCCGGCGGTCCGACAACCCCCGGCGCGACGGCGGATGCCGGCGACAATGGCGGCGGGTCCGATCCGAGCGGGCCGAGCGACGATAACGGCGCGGGCGGCGGCGACGATAACGGCGTGATGCCGGCGACGGTGATGGGCCGGCTCGCCTGGGCCAGCCTCATCAACGGCGAATGGCCGCAGATCGCCAAGCGCTATGTTTTCGACACCCATATTCTGACCAACGACACGCCGTATTTCGCCGCCTATGTGAAGACCAAGGATTTGCCGCGGACGCTCGACTTCGATTCCTTCGCGGACTCGCTCAATTGGAAGGCGCTCGGCGACTGGGACCTGAAGACATTCTGGCGCGACTTGGATTTTCAGCGCCTGTTCGATCGCCTTGAGCCGCTGCAGGACCAGTGGGGCTATCTCCTGATCTGGGCGACGCTCGGCGTCGCCTGCCTTACCGCCAGCGTGCTGCTCGCCATTCCCGTCCTTTGGGGCTGGCGCGCGATCTTCTCGAAAACGCCGGGTAAGCTCCTGACCATCATCTATTTCGCCTGCCTCGGCGCCGGCTACATCATGGTCGAAGTCGGCCTGATCGCGCATTTCGTCATGGCGCTCGGCAACGCCACGGTCTCGGCCTCGGTCTTGATCACCGGCATGCTGGTCTTTTCCGGTCTTGGCAGCCTCGCCTCCGAGCGAATCCTGCCGCGCATGAGAATCGCCATGCCGCCGATCTTTCTGGCGATCGGCGGATTGCTGATCGGCTACGCCTTGTTCCTCGACAACGCGCTGGATGCGATCGGCGCGCTGCCTTATGGCGCGCGCCTCGTGCTCGCCTTCGCCTTCATTGCGCCGCCGGCTTTCCTGATGGGCTTCCCAATGCCGACGGCGATGACCACGCTCGGCCGGCTCGGCAAGGATCACATGTTCATCTGGGCATGGGGCGTCAACGGCTGCTTCTCGGTGATCGGCGCCGCCGCGGCCCCGGTGATCGCCACCAATTTCGGCCTCGGCGCGGTGATCGAGATCGCCGGCTGCGCGTACCTGCTGGCTCTGCCGGCCTTTTTCGGGGTAATATCGGCGGGACGTTCAAAGCAAAGATTCGCGTAATCGGATTTAAAAAAATCCGGAGCAGGGGCGAATGAAAGATGGAAGGGGCGTTGCCTTCGGCTCGGCCGCCGCGCAACGACGCGCGCTATTTCTGGCCTTCGCCATGGCGCTGGCCGGCTGCGCCGGGCCGGCGCCGGTGAGACAGGCGGCCGCGCCGCCGTCGAGTTCGGGCTTCACGCAGACCGGCGGCGTCAATGTCGCTTACGCCGAGTTTCAGAACTCGGCCTTTCCCTATCATGGCTCGATTCCTGAAGAGGGGCGGCCCTTTCTCGACGTCAATGCGAATGGCCGGCTCGGTCATTTCTCGCCGCGCGGCGGCGTCTATTGGGAGGATGAAACCTATAACGACCGCCATGTCCTGATCGCGGCGGGCGCCGATTTCGACGCGCGTCGCGGCGGCGATCTCGTCCTCTATTTCCACGGCAATCAGGCGACGCTGGCGCGCGATGTCGTCGATCGCCAGCAGGCGCCGCTGCAAGTGGCGGAATCGGGCCTCAACGGCGTGCTGATCGCGCCGCAAATGGCGGTCAATGCGCTCGATTCAAGCGCCGGCCGGTTCTGGCAGCCGGGCCAATTGGCGGCGTTCCTCAACGAAGCGGACCAGCGCCTGGCCGGACTCTATGGCGGCTCGGCCGGCGAGTTCCGGCATTTGCCCGTGGTCATCGTCGCCTATAGCGGCGGCTATCTGCCGGCGGCTTACTCGCTGGCGATCGGCGGCGCGGATTCGCGAGTGCGCGGCGTCGTGCTGCTCGACGCGCTCTACGGCGAAGAGGACAAATTCTTCGATTGGATTCGCCGCTCGCGCGGCCACGCCTTCTTTGTCAGCGCCTATTCGAAGTCGTCGCGCGATCAGAACGAAGCGCTGAAAGCGCGGCTGATCGCGGCGGGCGTGCCGGTGCAGGACCATTTGCCCGATCGTCTCGGCCCGGGCGTCGTCGCTTTTATCGACGCCGGCGACGCGGTGCATGACGATTTCGTCAATTACGCCTGGACCAGCCAGCCGCTGCGCGACGTACTGGCGCGCGTCGCGCGGTAGAATGCAACTGTCATTCCCGCGAAAGCGGTCATCCAGCGCGGTCCATCCTGCACGCTCGGACGCTCCTGGATTCCCGCTTGCGCGGAACGATATCGTCCCCTACTGCGTGTTCAGCGCGGCCATGCGCTCGCGGGCGTCGCTTAAGCCTGCGGCGAGCGCTTGCGAATAATAGGCGCGGGCGCGGGCGGCGTCGCCTTTGATGCCGCGCGCGCCGATGCGCGCGAGCGTCACCGGATCGTACGTCTCGCCGAGCGCGAGCAGCGCGCGGGCGTCGCCCGCCTCGGCGGCGCGCTGGAGATAGGCGCGGGCGTCGGCAATGTCGCCTTGCGCGAAGTCGACCAGGCCTTGCGCGCAAAGCCGGCGCGCCTCTTCGCTGGCCGACGAAGCGGACGAGGCCAGCGTCAAGCCGCGCGTTGCGCCTAGCTCGGAGGCCGCGGACGGCTGCGTCGAGGCGTTGGCGCGCAGCGCCATCGCCAGCTTGCTCAAGGCGGGATCGTTTTGCGCTGTCGGCGCGGGCGCGGGCGCGGTCGACGCGACGACCGTGGTGTTGCTCGCGGGCGTCGGCGAGGCGGGCGCTGCAGCGGCCGGAGCAGGAGCCGGGGCCGCCGCGGGCGACGGGACGGCCGAAGCCAGCTTGACCGGCGTCGCTTTGAGGACGAAGACCGGCTTCTCCACCGCCACCCTGGCGCCGGCGAGCGACTTGTCGAATTGCGGCCAGAACGCAAAGCCGAGCGCGAGGGCGAGCGCCGCCGCGCTCACGCCCGCGCCGATCCTGATCATATGGGACATTTCGGGTCTCCCCATCATCGCCCCGCCCCGCTCAAACGCATCAGGCTTTGATACAGCCGATCCGAATCGGCGCCGGTCGGACCGCCATTCGCTGTACTGGCGGCTTGCGCCATGGCTCGGAAAGCGTCGAGATCGGCGCTGGTTTCGCCCTTGTTCTGATCCAGCCAGGTTTGCGCCGGGGCGAAACGCGGCGCCTGGTCGATGCGCGCCGTCAGATTGACGTCGCGCCAGCTCGAATCCTTTGAGTCGTCGAGCAATTGGTCGAAATTGACGAGAAACCGGCCCGCCGCCGGCGCGAGGCGCTGCGCCCGCTCCGGATCGGCGCCGTCGATCGCCACCAAGGCTACCGGCGCCGACAGGGTGTCGACCTTCTCGCCGGCGGCGATCAGTTTCGGCCATTCCTGCGCGGTCGCGCGCTCGGGCGCGTAATAGGCGCGCAGGGACGGCGCATAGGGAATCGCGGCGAGGTGGAACCGGCCGTCATCGCCGAAATTGGACAGTAATTCGGAATTCTTGCCGCCGACCATCAGCACGGCGTCGATCTTGCCGTCCTTCAGGCGCTGCAAAGCTTCGCGCAGCGGATAGTTCGTCCAGGTCGCCGGCACGTTGAGGCGCGAGAAAATCAGCGCCGCGCTCGCCGCCGCCGTGCTGTCGGCGGCGCCGACATTCACCTTGCGGCCGGCGAGTTGGCGGATATCGGCGATCGAGCGCGGCGCGACGAGCTCGATCTCCTCGTTGTCGAGCCGGGCGACATAGGGCGCGCGGCGGCGCCAATCGGCGCCCTGGCCGGGATCGGCCAGCGCGTCCAGTGTGACCAGGGCGAAATCGGCGGAATCGGCGCCGATCGCCTTGACGACGGCGCCGCGCGAGGTCGCGCCGGCCAGCGTTTTGACTTCGGCCTCATCGCCGCTCATCACGCCGGCCAGCTCTCCGGCCAAGCGCAACGCGGTGGGATCGCCGCTATCGGCGAGGATCGACAAAATGCGGGGCGTCGCCGGC
>DATGLU010000113.1:0-7285 GCA_035294045.1 Roseiarcus sp.
CCAGGCGCAGCGCAGCGGCTGGCAGGCGGTCCGCGCGACGCCCTTGGAATAACGGTTGGGCCCGCCACAAGTTGCGCCGGCTCGGGCGTTGTGCGGACAGTACCGACGGTACATGGAACATCTTTGGAAGAAGATCGTTTCTAGCCAGCGATCATTCGGAGGCTTCCATGCACGACGCCGGTTCGCTCTTTTCGGATTGCCGCGACCCTGAATTGGTTCTGGCGATGAAGCGCGCCTTCGATACGACCGCGGCGGCGGTGCGCGCCTGGGGCGCTTGCGACGCGATTTTCGGCGAGGACGAAGCCGAGGCGGCGATCGCCGAGGAAATCCTCGCCTTGGCTGAAGACGGCGTGACGGATGCCGACGCCTTGGCGAATCGCGCCTTGACTCGAATCGGCGCGGAGGCGCTGGACAAGGTGGCGGAGAATATCCGGCCGCCAAAACCGAGCGCCGTCCGGCATTGACGCAACGCTCGCGCGCTCGCCGAGCGCGCGAGGGACGTTCATCCGGCCTTCTTTTCTATTGAGACCGTCTGGCCGGTTTTGGCCAGCGATTGCTTATAGGCCGAACCTGGTCCTTTCGGCTTGTCGGCCTTCGGCTTCTTGGCTTCTTTCGCCTTCCTCAATTGACCCTTGGCCATTGTACCCTCCTTGCCTTTTGTCGGGGTCGTACGCTCCGCCATTTTAGCGTAAGCGCTACCAATGCGACCAGCCGTAACCGAGATAGAACGGTCCGAAGCCGCCGCTCGACCATGATCCTGGCGGCGGCGCTTCGGCGGGCGGCGGCGCCGCGATCGCCGCGGCCGGCAGATAGCCGAAGCGGTCGAGCCACGAAAGGTTGCGCCAATCGCGCCGGCATTGGTTGACGTCGATCTCGGCATTCGTCGGCGCGCGCTGAACGATCCGCGCCCGCGCGCTCGGCGCCTCCCGCATCGCCGCCGCCGCCCGGCGGCCGCGAAGCCGCGGAGGCGATCACGCCGAGAGCGGCAAAGACTATTCGCATCGTCGCGCGTCTGGCTGAGTACGATATCCGGTCCGCGTCGTACCTGCCAAAAGCGGCGATCAGTTCGAATCGCTTTGCGTCGAAGATTGCGCCTGCGCGGTATGTTGCGCCGCCGCCTGGTCGCTGGCGGTCGTCGCGTGGTAGTCGCAAGCCACGCCTGGGGCGGCGACAGCGGCCGCGAGCGCGCAGCCCAGCAAAAGTGTGAGGAGCATCGAGCGCATTGTCAGACCCTCCATCCCGCCAGCCTAGCCCGAGCCTAGCGCGCTTGCGCGATCGCGCCAAGCCGGAAGCTCGCACGCGCCGCCGCCCTGTCAGCGGCGCACGCAGACCGTGTCGGCGTGATACGAGCCCATATCGAGGCTCGCCCGGACTTTCGGATCGTCCGGCCCCCTATGGCCGAAAGAGAAGATATATTCCTGGTCGTCGATATCGGCGGTCCAAAAGCCGTTGCCGACCTGGAGATCGGCGCTGTCCTTGCCGATGGTGAGCCGCTCGTGCTGATAGGTCGTGTCGATCAGCATCAGCGGCTTGCCCTTGAACTGGCAGGCGTAAGTCGCGGCCGCGGCCGGATTTGCAAACGCGACGGCCGCGGCCGCCAGGACGGCTGTTTTCCGCATCAAGGTTTGCTCCCGCCCGGTTTTCGCCGAGCGGGCCCATCAGATCGCATTGGAGATTGTCGCGTCGCGATCAGCAAACGCGCGCCCAGTGCCAGCCCCACGGGCCGGCGACCCAGCGCCAGCATGGATCATAATAACCCGGCCCGTAGTAATAATAGCCCGGGCCGTAGGCGGGGCGGGCGAGGGCCGAGCCGACAATCGCTCCAGCGGCGAGGCCGCCGATAAAGGCGCCAGGACCCCAGCCCCAGCCGCCATGGCGCCAGCCCCAGCGCGCCTTCTCGATCGAGGCCGACGAAGCGGCCGGCCCAAGCGAGGGCGACGAAAGGGTGAAGGCGGACGCCGGACTCAGGGAAAGCGA
Organism: Roseiarcus sp.; assembly: GCA_035294045.1. Classification (GTDB taxonomy): domain Bacteria; phylum Pseudomonadota; class Alphaproteobacteria; order Rhizobiales; family Beijerinckiaceae; genus Roseiarcus. The sequence continues at coordinate 1,978 of DATGLU010000113.1, forward strand.
CAGCATCGCCGCGCCGGCGACGCAGGCGATCGCGGACTTTGCGAGATACTGCATTGACATCGTTCACCTCTATCTCAAGCCCCCCGATGCGCATGATCAAACCACTTTCGACCTGAACAACGCATGAAGCGGCGTCGAAATGGGGTCAGGCGGCGGCGGTGAGCGGCGGAAAGGTCGGTTTGGCCCCGCGCTCGATGAGGAGGTCGAGTTCTTCGTCGGTCGCCTCGCTCGGCGCGATGAACCTGAAATGCTCGCCAGCTTCCTGCGCCGATTGCAGGTCTTCGAGAACTTCGAAGAGATCGGCGCGCTCGGCCTGCCAGTGGATCGCGGTTCCGTTTTGCGCAATGCGCTCGACATGCCAGGCTGTTCTCATGACGCCTCCATTTGGAGGCGGAAGCTTGGCCAGCCACAAGGCGTTATTTAGGCCGAACTGCGACCGACGCAGGGCCGCGCCAGGGCGATTGCGGCGGCGAAAGCGCGCGGGATAGCCACCCAAACACGGAACCCGACGAGCGGCGCGCTTTTCCTCTGCGGCGCCGGCTCATGAGGCGACCGACGCCAGCCATTTTGACGCAGGACGTCACGGGAACACTTGCGCACAGGACCGGTTGACCGTACGGGAAGGATGGTTTGATGCCGAATACCTCTGAAAGAGAAGCAACTTATGGCGCTGGCCTCACGCTGATAGAGGAGACTTCCGGCGCCGCGGTTCTGAGATGGGGCGCCTTGATAGCGCTCGTCGTGGAAACTGTCCTGGTGATCGGCGGGATCATTTTCGCGACGCTGCAAGCGTTCGGGCGGTGACCTTTCGACGACGCGCGGCGCTCAGCGCAGAGATGCTCTCGGCCACAATGCGCCCCAAGCGCTAGCCGACGCGACCGGCGGCGAGAGCGGGCTTAAAACGCTATATGCCGCGGGGCTCAAGCGACGCCTGGATCATGCCTCGCGCATTTCGCAGAAGCGGGGTCGCTCTCGTTACTGACGCGCGCCAGCGCCGATCCATTTTTCCGCGGCCGCGCCGCTCGCCGGTTTGAGGTTCGGCTTCTGCCGCGCCTTCGACGCGCGCTGATGTTTTGCCGCGGCGCGATGGGATTTCGCTTCTCTGCTCGTCTTCACTGAAGACGCAGGCGCCAGCGTCGCTGAGGCGGCGCGGTTCGGATTCGAGGCCGACTTCCCAGCTTTCGGCTTAGACCCGCTGTCGACGGCCTTTGCCGCGCGACCTTTCGCGGCGCGCGCCCGAACAGGCGAGGACTTCGCCTTCGCGGTCGCTTTCCCAGTCGTCGGCGCTTTTTTCTCAGAGGTCGCGGCGTCGAACTCCAAGCCGAACAGCGCGGCGACGTCGTCGCCGGCAAGGACGCGCTCGCTGTCGGCGGCCGCTTCGGTGATCGACAGATCCGCGTCGGTGGAGACGAGTTCGCTTCTCTCCACGCCGCGCAGCGTGAACAAGAGGTCGGGATCGTGGTCGAGCCGAGCGCCAACGCCGTAGAGCGTCGCCGCGACATGCTTGCACATGTCCGCCCAGTCGGGACAGGAGCACGACATCTTGATCTCTTTCGGCGCCGGGAACAGCCCGTCGGCTTCACGGCAGACCCGCTCCATGACATGCTTCGATAGCTTGCCTTGCAAGAGCTCGACCATGGAGCCGATCGAGCCGGCGCAATCCGCGCAGATCGCCTTCCACCGCGCGGGCGTCGCGACCGCGGCGTCGATCTTGACCTTATAGATATCGGAACCGCTGACCAGCGCCTCGACCTTGCCCCGCGTAACCTGCAAGTCGATGACGGAGCCGTTGTTGACGTAGGTGCGCCCGCGCGGGAGGCGGTTGGCGAATTCGGAATACCGCTCCAGATTGTCGCACCAGGCCTTGCCCCAAAAGCTCGTGGCGATCTTCCGGCCCTCGATGACGACGGGCGAGACGGCGCGACCCTGCTTCTTCAGCTTTGCAACTTCCTTCGCCGCCTTGGCGCGCCGCTGAGCGACGGACACGTAGGGTCGAAAACCCCAGAAGCTCATGACGCCTCCTTGGTCGCCGCATCGAGATCGAGCCGGACCAGGTCAAGGAGCTCGCGGTCGCCGAGTTCGGTCAAGTTGATTTCGCCGCCGCCGCTCAGCAAGTCCTCGGCCATCCGCCGCTTCGATTCGATCAACGAATCGATTCGCTCCTCAATCGTGCCACGGCAAACGAATTTGTGCACCAGCACGTTGCGCCTTTGTCCAATGCGAAAGGCGCGGTCGGTCGCCTGGTTTTCGACCGCCGGATTCCACCAGCGGTCGAAATGGGCGACATGCGAGGCCGCCGTCAGCGTCAGTCCCGACCCACCCGCCTTGAGCGACAGCACGAAGAACGGAACCCGCTCGTCCTCCTGGAAGGTCCTCACCAGCTCTTTGCGCCGGCCGACCGCAGTGTCGCCGCTGAGCGACAGGCCGGGGCGCCCAAAGACCCTGGCGAGTTCGGCGCATAACGGTTCGATGATCTCGGTGAACTGGGTGAAGACGAGGAGCTTCTCCTGCCGGCTGGCGATGGTCGCGGCAATTTCGGCGAGCCGGGCGAACTTGCCGCTGTCCTCGCTCGGCCAGGGGCCGCTGCGGTCAAGGCCGTGGACGGCGTGATTGCAGATCTGCTTGAGCCGCATCAGGGTCGCCAGCACCAGCCCACGCCGGCCCATGTCGTCGCCCGACTCTTCGAGCCGACGCTCGAAGGATTCGACCGTGGTCTGATAGAGCGCCGCTTGTTTGCGCGTGAGCCCGCAATAAGCCATCACCTCCGTCTTGTCAGGCAGATCGGCGATCACGCTGCGGTCGGTCTTCATTCTTCTCAGGATGTAGGGCGCGATCAGTTTGCGCAGCGGGGCGTAAGAAGGGGACGGCTGGTTGGCGAGGCGCTTGGCGAAATTTTGAAACGCCTTCGCCGAGCCGAGCAGGCCGGGATTGAGGAAATCAAAGATCGACCAGAGATCGGACAAGTTGTTCTCGACCGGCGTGCCGGTGAGCGCAATGCGCGCGTCCGCCTCCAGCGCCTTCACCGCGCGGGTCTGCTTGGCGCCCGGATTCTTGATCCCTTGCGCCTCATCGACGACGACGACGCGCCAACGGGTCCGGCCGATCCAATCGAGCCTCAGCAGCGCTGCGTAGCTCGTGATGACGAGATCGCTCGTCGTTAGCCTCTCTCCGGGCGCTTTCAGAAGATCCGCCGGGCTGAAGGCGGGATGGGCGACGAACACGGCGAGCGACGGCGCGAAGCGCTCCGCTTCCGAAGCCCAATTGGCGATGAGCGAGGCGGGGGCGACGATGAGGCTCGGGCGGGCAGGCTCCGCGCGGCGGGCAATCGTCAGCATGAGCGCCAGCACCTGCAGCGTCTTGCCGAGCCCCATATCGTCGGCAAGACAAGCGCCGAGGCCGAGACGGATCAGAAAGCCGAGCCAGCGCACGCCGACATCCTGATAGGGCCGCAAGGTCGCTTTGAGCTCGTCCCCCGGCAGCGCGGCGGCGAGCGCTTCGGGGCGGCGGCAGGCGGCGAGCGTGTCGGCGAGCCAATCGCCCGCTTTCACCTGCGCCCAGGCGGCGGCGTCGGGCGTGGCTTCGCGCTCGCCGAAATCGGCGCCGGCCAGCAGCCGCATCGCCTTGCCGAAGGACACCCCTTCCTTCAAGGCGAGACGCTCGATTTCGGCGTAGCGGTCGAGCGCGGCTTTGAGCTTCGTGTGGTCGACCTCGACCCATTTGCCGCGCAGCATCGCCAGGCCGTCGGTCGCGGCCAGCAGCCTCTCGATCTCGTCGCGCGACAGAGTTTCGCCGTCGAGCGTCACATCGACCGCGAAATCGAGCAATTGCTCGGCCCCGACCAGCGATGGCGCTTTGGCGCCGACGGTCGCCTCGACCTTCGGCCGGCTCGGGCGGGCGCCTGGCCAGCCGGCGGGCATGCGCACGACGAGGCCCGCCTGCTCCAGCGTCCCGATATCCTCGAGGAGCCGCATCGCTTCGGAAGGCGTCCAGCGCAACGGATGAAAAATCTCGCCGGAATCGACAATCGCTTTCACCCACGCGCAGCTTTCGCTGGCGCGGCTGACCGGCTCGAGCAGCCTCAGAAGCTCGGCCTTGGCCCCCGAGCCGGCATATTCGCGCAGCGCCGCGCCGAGCGGGGCGTGGCGGACCTCGCCCTGGCTGGCGAGCCCAGGCGCGTAGGTGGCGAGAAAGGCGAAGGGCCGCTCGGCGTCCTTGCGATTTTCGGCGAGATGAAAATGCACGCGGCCCACATGCCGCCAGCGACTGTCGCGCGCGGCGAGGAAGGCGTCGAGGCTCGCGCCGCTCGCGGCGAGTTCGGCCTCAAAGGCCTCGGCGAGCTGCCGCCAGAGCGCCGCGAGCGCGGCGGCGTCCAGATATTCGCCGCCCTGCATCGGCGGCGCTTCGTCGGCGAGGCGGGCGATTTCCGCATCGCTCGGCGCCGGCCGGCTTGCCTCCCCGGCGCGGCAGCGGGCGGCGACGAACCCCGTCGCCATCCCGCGCCAGAAGGCGAGGTCGGCGGGCAGGCGCGTTCGGGCCTCGGCGAGGCCGAGTTGCAAGAGCCCATGGCCCGCTCCGCGCGCGAACGCCGCTTCGAGCCGCGCGGCCACGGCGTCATCGAGCGGGACGGCGGCTTCCGTTCGCTCCAGGCGAAGCGCGCCGCGCGGGGTTACGATCGTCGCGAGGCCGAAAGGCGAGGGTGGGGGAGGATTCGAGGCCATGCGCCTGCGTAGCACGGCAGGCGCGGTTCATGGGATCGCGCTGAACCTCTCCCGCTTCGATGGCGGAGGACGAACCTTGAAGCGCGCCGTTGACGCTTGAGCGCGCCGTCGAGGCTTTGGAGCTTTAGGTGGGCTCGACGGTCCAAAAATCGGGCGGGCCAATGCGCCCGGCGCGACGCTCCTTGCGATGCGGCAGCGTGACTCGTTCGAGGATTTCGCCGACCAGAAGGTGCGCTTGAGCGGCGGTTAGGCTGCGTCCGACGATCACGTCGTCGATCCGCAGACTGAACATGGTCGCGGAATCAAGAGGGTTCTCGGCGTCGACCGAAATGGACTTGGGCACAGTCGCTTCCTCAGCCTTAGTCGCCCGCATCAAGCTGATGCTATTTTGAATTCCTGAGGTTGTCCACAGCTTGTCCACAGCGCCCCGCGACGGGGCCGCCTGGAATCTCTTAGCGGCGAGGCCGGCTTTCGCATAGACAAGGATTTTTGCGCTAAGCGGTTGATGGGGATTGGCGCGCCCAACGGGAATCGAACCCGTGTTTCCGCCGTGAAAGGGCGGCGTCCTGGACCGCTAGACGATGGGCGCT
>DATGLU010000114.1:0-3159 GCA_035294045.1 Roseiarcus sp.
GGCGGCGCGTCGGGAAAATTGACGTTGACGAAGCTGCCGGGCTCCCAGTCGCAAGTCAGCAGTCGTTCGAGAACCGCCGGCGCGAAGCGGCGAGCGGTCGCCCAATGGACCGGCCCGCCGATCGTGAAGACTTGGCTCAACGCGATCGAGCGAACGCCGAGCAGGGCGCCTTCCATCGCCGCCGCCGCTGTGCCGGAATAGGTGATATCCTCGGCGAGATTGGCGCCGCGATTGATGCCGGAAAGAAGCACGGTCGGCTTCTCGCCCATGAACTCGTAGATCGCCAGCAGCGCGCAATCGGTCGGCGTGCCTTTGACCGCATAGTGGTGATCGTCCAGCTTGCGGGCGCGGATCGGCACAGTCATCGAGATCGAATGCGAGAAGCCGGACTTCTCCTCGTCCGGCGCGACGACCCAGACGTCGTCGGTGAATGCGCGCGCCAAATCTTCGAGCATTTTAAGGCCGGTCCCGTCGATCCCGTCGTCGTTGACGATCAGGATGCGGTGCTGGCTGAGCCGCGGCGGCGGCGCGAGTTCGGACATGTCCCACCGATTTGTGCGCCGCCCTTGCGGCGCGCGTCGCTCTGGATGAGCATACTACAATCCTGTATGACAAACGGCGGCGAGGCAAGGCGAGGAGCCGGCGATGCGAGAAGCATGGATTGTCGGCGCCGGGATGACGGCGTTCGGGCGCTTCCCGTCGCGCCCGCTGCGCGACCTCGCCGGCGAGGCGGCGCGCGCGGCGCTCGCCGACGCCGAGGCCGCGCCTGCGCGCGTCCAGGCGATCATTTTCGCCAACGCCACGCAGGGCGCGCTGGAGGGCCAGCACGGCATTCGCGGCCAGGCGGCGCTCGACGGCTTCGGCTTCGGCAATGCGCCGGTGATCAATGTCGAGAACGCCTGCGCTTCGGCCTCGACCGCTCTCCATCTCGCTGAGACCCTGGTCGCCTCGGGCGCCTATGATTGCGTGCTCGCGCTGGGCGCGGAGAAGATGGCGACGCCCGACCCGGCCGCGGCGATGGCCGCTTTTGAGGGAAGCTGGGACCTCACCCGTCGGGCGGAGACGATCGCCGGCCTCGCCGCGATGGGGCGCGGCGCCGCGCCGCCGCCGGATGCCGAAACAGCCGCCCCGCATAGCGTCTTCATGGACGTCTACGCCGCCTTCTGCCGCCACCACATGGCGAAATTCGGCACGACGCAGCGCCAGATGGCGGCGGCGAGCGCGAAAAACCATGCCCATTCGGTCGAGAATCCCCGCGCCCAATATCGCCGTGCCTTCACGATCGACGAGGTGCTCGCGGCGCGTCTCGTCGCCTGGCCGCTCACCTTGCCGATGTGCAGCCCGATCAGCGACGGCGCCGCCGCGGCCTTGGTCTGCGCCCAGCCGCTTGGCCAGGCGTCGCGCGCCGTCCGTATTCGCGCCAGCGTGCTGATGTCCGGCGAACGCCGCGATCCCGACCGGCTGGAGGATCACGTCGCCCGCAAGGCGGCGCGGCGCGCTTACGAGCTTGCCGGCCTCGACCCGAAGGACGTCGACGTCGTCGAGTGCCATGACGCGACGGCGTTCGGCGAAATCCTGCAAAGCGAGATGCTCGGCTTCTTTCCGCTCGGCGAGGGCGGCCCTGCGGCCGAACGCGGTGAAACGCGGATCGGCGGGCTCATTCCGTTCAATCCGTCCGGAGGCCTCGAATCGAAAGGCCACCCGATCGGCGCGACGGGCCTCGGCCAGGTCTTCGAGATCGTCAGCCAGTTGCGCGGCGAAGCCGGGGCGCGGCAGGTCGAGGGGGCGCGCATCGGCCTTGTCGAGAACGGCGGCGGCCTGCGCGGGATCGAGGAAGCCGCCGTCGCCGTCACGCTGCTCGAGCGCGCTTAAGGGCCGGCGATGAACCTGGCTGTGTTTCTCGAAGCGTCGGCGCGGAGCTTCCCCGACGGGCCGGCCGTCTCGGTCGGCGACGAGCTCCGCTATGATTACGCCGCCTATGGCGCGCTCGCGGCGCGGCTCGCCGGAGGCTTCGCGGCGCTGGGGCTGCGTCCCGGCGACGGCGTCATCCTCGCTATGGCCAACAACGCCGAATATCTGGCGGTTCTCTTCGCGCTGTGGCGCGCCGGGCTGGTCGCCGTTCCGGTCAACGCCAAGCTGCATGCGCGCGAGATCGCCTTTATCGCCGCCGATTGCCGCGCCGGATTGTGCTTGACGACGCCCGATCTTGCCCATCCGCTGGCGCAGGCGCTGGAGCCGGCGGTCCGGCTGATCGTCCTCGGCGAAGCGGACTGGCGGCGACTCGCCGGCGGCGAACCGGGCGCCGCCGCCGAGCGGGGCGGCGCCGATCTCGCCTGGATTTTCTACACGAGCGGCACGACCGGCCGGCCCAAGGGCGCGATGCTGAGCCATCGCAATTTGATCAGCATGGCCGTCCTCTACCTTGCCGATATCGACGCGCTCGGCCCGGACGATTGTCACATCCATCTCGCCGCGCAGTCGCATGCGACCGGCCTTTTCGGCCTCTCGCATATCGCCAAAGCGACGCATCAGGTGCTGCCGCCGAGCGGCGGCTTTTCGCCGGCCGAGCTCGCCGATTTGCTGCGGCTTTATCGCAGCGCGACCTTCTTCGTCCCGCCGACCGGGCTGAGGCGCATGCTGCGCGATCCGGCTTTCGCGCGGGCGCCGGTCGAGAACATCCGCACCGTGCTGCTCGGCGCCGCGCCGGTTTACGCCGCCGACCTCAAAGCTGGCTACGAGGCTTTGGGGCCGCGCGTGTGGAACGGCTATGGTCAGGGCGAAAGCCCATGCACGATCACCGCCATGCCGAAGCCGCTGCTCGCCGCCGCGATCGCCGCCGGCGACGAGGCGCGCATGGCCTCGGTCGGGCTCGCCCGGACCGGCACGGAGGTGGCGGTGGTCGACCCCGAGGATCGGCCGACGGCCGCCGGTGAGATCGGCGAAGTCGTCGTGCGCGGCGACACGGTGATGGCCGGCTATTGGCGCCGGCCGGAGGAAACCGCTGCGGCCTTGCGCGGCGGCTGGCTCCATACCGGCGATCTCGGCGCGATCGACGAGCGCGGATTCCTCACGCTTCTCGATCGCGCCAAGGACCTCGTGATTTCCGGCGGCGCCAATATCTATCCGCGCGAGATCGAGGACGTGCTGCTGGAGGACCCG
>DATGLU010000115.1:0-2122 GCA_035294045.1 Roseiarcus sp.
CGACCGGCTGTTCGAGGCCTTCGTCCTTGGCGAGGCCGCACGCTTGCCGCGCGGCGGGATTGGCGGCCGCGAGGATATAGCGGCCGTCCGCCGTCACATCGATCAGCGCGATGCAATCGGAGGCGTGCTCGAAGACGTCGCGATAGCGCAGCTCGCTTTCATGCAACGCCGCCTCGGCGCGCTTGCGCTGGTTGATGTCGAGCATCACGCCGGCCATGCCGGCGACGGCGCCGCGTTCGTCGCGGAACGCCGCCTTGTGGAACATCACCTCGTGACGGGAGCCGTCGGCGTAGCGAACGGTCGTTTCATAGATCTGCTCGCCGCCGGCGGCGAGCAGAGCGCGGTCGGTCGCCTCGTAATATTCGGCGCGCTCCGGCCGCGAGACGCCGTAAACGCGCTTGCCGATGATCTCCTCGGAGGGCAGGCCGACAAAGCGCTGGAAGGCCTTGTTGCAGACCGTGTACCGGATATCCGCGTCCTTGATGAAAATCGGCGTCGGCAGCGCGTCGAGCCCGGCCTGGATGTGCGCGCAACGCCGCTCCAGCGCAGCGCGCGAACGGGCGGCGCGAAAGCGTTCGCGGGCGCGGGCCGCAAGGCGGGCGAGAACGAGGCCCGGCTTGGCCAGCGCGTCGGGCCGGCAAATATCGTCGACATCGCCGCCGATCAAGGCGGGCTCTTCCTCCTCCGCGACGAGGACGATCAGCGCTTCGCCGCCGAGCTTGGCCCGGATGTCGGCCAAGGCCGGTCCGGGCGCGGCGGGGAGGAAGGCGATCGCCGCCCCATCCGGGGCGCGCGTCGGCAATTCGAGCTTGAGAGCGAAGCGCCGCAAGGCCGCCGGCGGCGCGCAGCTCGGGCGGCCCAGCCAGTACAATGCGACGCCGCTCAAATCCATCGACTTCGCCTCAAAGACAGCGCAAGGCCGCGGCGCGCGGCCCGTTTGTTGCTTGATTGATGTTGCGCTGGCCCCCCAATCGCCGGCATCCTCCTTCGCCAACCGTGAAGGGAGGCTTAAAGGATTGGCCGCGCGCTCTTGTCTGATGATAGACGGCGGACGCAAGCGATCGTCATGGTTAAAATAGCGGCAATCCTCCTCGCCGCCGGCCGCTCGGCGCGTTTCGCCGCTGCGGGCGGGCGGGAGGCGACCAAATTGGCGGCTCTGGTCGCCGGCAAGCCTTTGGCGCGCTACGCCGCCGAGGCGGCGCTCGCCTCTTCGGCGCGCCCGGTCGTCGTCGTCACTGGCCATGCGCGCGACGCGGTCGAGACGGCGTTGCGCGGCCTGCCGCTGCGTTTCGTCCACAATCCGGCCTTCGCCTCCGGCCTCGCTTCGTCGCTGAAGGCCGGGCTCGCGGTTCTGCCCGCCGATATTGACGGCGTGGTCGTCCTGCTCGCCGACATGCCGGCGGTCGCGCCCGCTTTGATCGACCGCCTCGCCGCGGCCCTTGCGGCGGCGCCGGAAGCCCTGGCGGCGATCCCGGTCGCCGAGAACCGGCGCGGCAATCCGGTCCTGCTGGCGCGCGCGGTCTTCCCGGCCATGGCGGCGCTGGAGGGCGACGAAGGCGCCCGGCGGCTGCTCGCCGGGCTGCCGGGCCGCGTCATCGAAATTCCCGCGGGCGACGACGGCGCGACGCTCGATGTCGACACGCCGGAGGCGCTCGCCGCGGCGCGCCTAAAATTTGGCGACGGCGGCGATCATTAGGATTTGATTAAACATTTGAGCGCGCAATGTCGTTGTCCCATGAATGCATCGGCGGACCGTAAGTTTCGGAGGGTACCGGCGAAGGAGATCGGCAATGGCGGCTCGCGTTGCATCTCGTGAATTCGTGCGGCAGCTCGAAGGCTTCAGCCTGACGACCGCGGAAATTCTTTACCGCCTGCCGGATCATCCCGCTTTGCTGCAAAGCTACATTTGGCAAGACTACGATGTCGCGCCGCAATTTCCCGTCCTGATGAAGTTCCTGACCTTCTGGCGCGAAAAGCTCGAAGGGCCGCTCCATTCCGTGCGCGTCGCCCATTGCCGCCTCATCGGTCCCGCGGAGTTTGGCGCCGTCGGGGAGGAGTTCGTACTGCATTAGACGCCGCCGCAGCGCCCCCCCGCAAAGCTACGGCATTCACACATCTTTTT
>DATGLU010000116.1:0-6332 GCA_035294045.1 Roseiarcus sp.
GCGCGGCGCGCCGGGTCGGCGAGGGCGTGGAACAGGCGATCCAGGCGCTGCTGTTGGTTAAGCATATGCTTTAGTATCACAGCGCCAACAGCTAAGCAATGGCTTAACTGTTTCCTTGTAGCCGCGGTCGCCGACCGCGGCGGACACGACGGCCCCCGGTTTGCCTTTGAAAGCGGCGCGGTCAACGACCGCGCCTACCACGAGGGGCCGAACGAGTTGCCGATCGCGCCCGTTTCAGGTCATGGTCGCGCGCAGGAGGATGTGCGAATGGGCGCGTTCGAGGAGCGGGAGGAGGGGTTCGAAAAGCGCTTCGCCGCGGATGAGGCGCTGAGCTTCAAGGCGCGCGCGCGGCGCAACCGGCTGCTCGGCCTCTGGGCGGCGCAATTGATCGGCAAGAGCGGCGCCGAAGCGGAAAGCTACGCCAAGGCGCTGGTCGCGGCGCAAGTCGAGCGCGCGGACGAGGAGTCCTTGTTCGCGGTGCTGCGCGCCGATTTAAGCGCCGCCGGCGCCGATATTTCCGATCACCGCATCCGGCGCAAAATGGGCGAGACGCTCGCGCAGGCGCGCAACGAGATCGCCGCCGGAGAGTGAGGGGGCGCGCCCGTCATGCCGCCAGGCGACGGACTTCGGCGCGCAGGACCGGCAGAAGCTCCGCCTCGAACCACGGATTGCGCTTCAGCCAGACATTGTTGCGCCAGGAGGGATGAGGCAGCGGCAAAAGGCGGCGCCGGTCCTTCGGGCGATAGATGTCGCGCCACTTGCCGACCGTGCCCGCCAAGCCCTCCGCGGTCGCGGCCGCGCCGAGATGCCATTTTTGCGCATAAAGGCCGACGAGAAGAATGAGCTCGATCTTCGGCAAGGCGTCGAAAATCGGCTTGCGCCAAGTCCCGGCGCATTCTCTGCGCGGCGGCAGGTCGCCGCCATGCGCGTCGAGGCCCGGAAAGCAGAATCCCATCGGTACGACGGCGATCCTTTTGGGATCGTAGAACGTCTCTTCGTCGATTCCGAGCCATTGGCGCAGGCGCGCGCCGGATGGGTCGTCGTACGGTCGGCCCGACGCATGGACGCGCACGCCCGGCGCCTGCCCGGCAATGCAGAGCCGCGCCTCGATCGAGGCTTGGATGATCGGCCGCGGCTCATGCGGCAAAGGGCGGCCGGCGCGCGGCGCGTCGCGGCAGACGCGGCAGGCGCGAATCTCGCGCAGGAGCTTGTTGAAGGACGCGGGCATATCCTCTGTTACGGCGCGCTCACGGGAAGCGCAATCGAGCGGAGGTTGTCAATGGAAAGCGTCATTTGCGAGGAGCGAAGCGACGACGCAAGCTATTCGCAGAGCTGCGCCCTATGACTGGATTTCTTCGCTTCGCTCGTAATGACGGTTTTGTCAGCCGATGCGTGAATACCGCAGCGCGAGGCGAGGTACGTTGCGTCAGCCGACGGGCTTGGCGAGCGGCGCGAAGGTTGCGACCACGACCTCATAGACTTTCCGCTTGAAAGGAATCACCAGCGCCGGCAGCGCCTCGATCCGCTCCCACCGCCAGGCGTCGAATTCCGGCGGATGGGCGCCTTTGGCCGGACGGTCGATGTCGATTTCGCTGTCCTCCCCCTCGAAGCGGAAGGCGAACCATTTCTGTCGCTGCCCGCGAAAGCGGCCGCGCCAGCGATTGGCGGCGACGTCGGGCGGCAGGTCATAGGTCAGCCATTGCGGCGCTTCGGCGAGCGGCGAGACGCTCTCGACATTCGTCTCTTCGTAAAGCTCGCGGAGCGCGGCGGCGCGCGGCGTCTCGCCTTTGTCGATGCCGCCTTGCGGCATCTGCCATTCATGGCCGACCGAATCTTTGCTGGCGACGCGCCGCTTCTTGCGCCGGCCGAGAAATACCATTCCTTCCCGATTGAACAGCGCGACGCCGACGCTCGGACGATAGGGCAGATCCTCGAACCTCATCGGCTCACCGCGGCGGGGCCGGCGCGGCGTTCTCGGCGGCCGGGCCAGGCGCGCGGGTCACTATCGCCGAGACCGGCGTCAAAGCAAGGCCACGCCCTTCGAGCGCGCGCGCCCAGCGCGAAATATGCTCGACGCTCGCCGGCAAGGCGGCCGCGACGCCCAGAGCCGAGCCGTTGGCCCGCGCCAAGGCTTCGAGCCGGGTGAGCGCCGCGTCGATCGCCTGCGGCGTCGGCACGGCGTCGATCACCACATCGGCGGTCACCGCGGGAAGATTGAGGCGGCCGGCGAGCGTGCGGGCGAGGCTGCGCGGCGAGGAGCCGTCGTCGACATAGAGCAGGCCGCGGCCGGCTATGTCGCGCAGGACCGGCGACAGCGCGGATTCGTCGGCGGTGAATTTGGCGCCGAGGAAATTGGCGATCCCGACATAGCCCTGAAAGCGCGCCATCAGCCAGTGGAGATCGTCGAGGGTCTGTCGCTCGCCGGTCGAGGTCAGCAAAGTATGCGGGCCGGGATTGTTCGCGGAATAATCGAACGGCTCCATCGGGACTTGTAGGATCGCCTCGTGCCCCGCTTCGCGCGCCTCGGCGACCTCGGCCTCGACCGCGGCGCCATAAGGCGCAAAGCCGAGCGTGACCGCGCCCGGCAATTGCCGGATCGCCTGGCTGGTGCCCTCCTCGCTGAGGCCGAGCCCGCCGACCAGCAGCGCGACGCGGGGCGCGCCTTTCAGATTGGCCGGGACGAGCGACGGCCGGGCATAGACATCGGCCGGCCGCGCGCCGTCGGCGCCGATCCGCGGCAGCAGGCCATAACGCGATCGTTCGACCAGCCGCTCGTCGGGGGCGGGATTGAGATGGATCCCGATCGTCTCGGGAACTTCGATGATCAGCGCGCCGGGCGGCCGCGCGCCGCCATTGCGCACCACTTTGACGCCGCTTTGCGCCTCGACTTGGCTGACCGAAAGCGACTCAATCGCGCCGCCGGAGGTCGGCGGCGCGCGCGGGGAAGGAGCCGGGGCGCTGGCGGGCGCGGGCCGCGTGATCGTTGCGACCGCATAAGGCTCGCCGGCCAGCCGATCCCCGCTTCTGGCCAGAAAGGCGACCAATCCCGCCGCGGCGAGGACGCCGGCGGTCGCCAGAAGCGCCGAAAGAGGAGGGCGGCTCTTCGCCTTCACCGCGCCGAGGCCGAGCGGCTTGTTCAAATCGTCGTGCTGATCAAAGCCCGTCATCGCCCCGTTCCGCGGCCCGACCCGGAGGCGTCAAAACGAATCAGTCCGTCTCCAGCGCCCATTCTCGGCGCGGCCGACGAATCGGTCGAGGGAAACTTTCGCCCATGGGCCGGGCGCCGACTGAGCCGTTTTACGCCTCGGGCGGCTTTGGAGCGCGTACCTTGCCGTCATTGCGAGGAGCGCAGCGACGAAGCGATCCATTCGTAGGGCGGCGCTCTACGAATGGATTGCTTCGTTTCATTCGCAATGACGCTTAGCGCAGCCTGTCGAGCCCCTCGCGCGCGACCTGATTGTTCTTGTCGACGGCGATCGCCCGGCCATAGGACTCGACCGCCTTGGAGCGGTTGTTCTGCTTTTCGTAGGCGACGCCGAGCCCTGCCCAGGCGTCGGCGTTGTGCGCGTCGACATTGAGCGCGGCGTTGAAATCCTCGATCGCCGCGTCGTATTTGCCGAGCGCGAGATAGCTCTCGCCGCGCGCTTGATAGGGCGCGCCGGCGAAAGGATCGCGGTCGATCGCGTTGTTGAAATCGGTGATGGCGCGAGCGTTGTCGCCTTGGCGCTGATAGATCAGGCCGCGCGCATGGAAGGCCTGCGCGCCTTCCGGATTGAGCCGAATCGCCTGGTCGAGATCGGCGAGCGCTTCCGGCAAATGGCCTTGCGAGCGGAGCAGATTGGCGCGGCCGAGGTAAGCAGGCGCGTGGTTGGGATTGACCGCCAGCGCCTGATTGAAATCGGCCAGCGCCAGATTGTCCTTGCGGATCTGCCGATAGGCGAGGGCGCGATTGACATAGGCGGCGACGAAATTGGGGTCGATCTGCACCGCATGGGTGAAGTCGTCGATCGCGTTCTGGTATCGGCCGATGCGCGCGTAAGCCGCGCCGCGCGTATTGTACGCCGCCGAATCGTTGGGATTGCGCTGGATGACGTCGCTGAGCGAAGCGATGTTGACGGCGCTGGCGCCGGTCTGATCCGGCTCGACTTCGGCGACATGCGCGTCGGGCGGCGCGCTCGCCATGCCGAGGCTGTTGCAGCCGGCCAAAGCCAAGGCGGCGAGCAAAGCGAGCGCCCCGCGGGCCGAATTGCCGGAACCGCTCGCCATGTCTTTCCCGCTCCGCTCGATGAGGCGCGCGATTCGCGGCGCCGTTAAGGTTACGACCTTTTTAAAGCGCGCCGATCTTGTCTGCAAAGTGGCTAACAAAATCGAAATTTTGGCCTCGGAGGCGGCCCAAAAAACGATCATGGCCGCGAGCCCTTCGGCTGCGGCCATGGCGAAAGACGGGGCGAGGAGAGCGCTCAGCGCGGCGCGCCGGGGCTCGGCTTGGCCTTGACCGGCAACAGCCCCTCGCGCTGCAATTTCTTGCGCGCCAATTTGCGGGCGCGGCGCACCGCCTCGGCCTTTTCCCGGGCTCTTTTTTCCGACGGCTTCTCGTAATGGCCCCTGAGCTTCATCTCGCGGAAAATGCCCTCGCGCTGCATCTTTTTCTTGAGCGCCTTGAGGGCCTGATCGACATTGTTGTCGCGGACGAGAACTTGCACGAGCGATCCTGTGTTCGAGGCCTTCTTTAAAAGCCTTGCTGGACGAGAAACTCACGAAAATGAAAGGACGGCGACCGCGCTTCGAACGCAGGGCCGAAGGAGCGCGCGTTTACCAGAGCCGCAGGCCATTGTCCAGGGCCGCGAGCGGCTTTGGCCCGAAATTGCCGCTTAAACGAGGCCCGGCGTGATCCGGGTGACATGCCCCATCTTGCGGCCCGGCCGCGCTTCCAGCTTGCCGTAAAGGTGGAGGCGAAGCCCGGGCTCGGCGAGGATGTCGAGCCAGGCCGCCGTCTCTTCGCCGATCAGGTTGCGCATCTCGATCGCGCCGAGCCGAGCAGTCGCGCCGAGCGGCCAGCCGGCTATGGCGCGTATATGCTGCTCGAATTGCGAGGTCAGCGCGCCGTCGATCGTCCAATGGCCGGAATTGTGGACGCGCGGGGCGAGCTCGTTGACGATCAGGCGCTCCGCGCCGTCATGATCGCGCACCACGAACATCTCGACCGCGAGAACCCCGACATAGTCCAGCGCTTCGACGATCTGGCGCGCAACCTCGCGCGCCGCGGCCTCGGTCGCTGCGTTCACCGCGGCGGGCAGGCGCGTATGGGCGAGGATATGGCGCTCGTGCTCGTTCTCGCACAGATCGAAAGCGGCGAAATCGCCGGCGAGGCTGCGCGCTGCGATCAGCGAGACTTCGCGCTCGAATCGCACGAATCCTTCGAGGATGGTCGACTCGCCGCCAAGCCCGCGAAAGAGCGCCGCGAGGTCGGAGCCTTCGCGCACCAAGGCCTGGCCCTTGCCGTCATAGCCGAAGCGCCTGGTCTTCAGGATCGACGGCCGGCCGAGCGACGCGACGGCGCGCACCAGCGCGCCGGCGTCCTCGACCGGCAGGAAGGGCGCGGTCTTCAGGCCGATATCCTGCAGGAAGGTCTTTTCCGGCAGGCGGTCCTGGGTCAGCGCCAGCGCTCGGGCGTTGGGCCGCAATGGCCGGCGCTCGCTCAAATATTCGGCGCTGGCGATCGGTACGCTCTCGAATTCATAAGTGATCACGTCGACCGCCTCGGCGAATTCCGCGAGCGCCCTTTCGTCCTCATAGGCTGCGATCGTCCTGGCGGCCGCGACATCGAAGGCGGGAGCCTCGGCTTCCGGAGCGAAAATATGGCTTTTGAGGCCAAGCCGCGCCGCGGCCATGGCCAGCATCCGGCCGAGCTGGCCGCCGCCGAGTATGCCGATCGTCGCGCCCGGAGAAAGCCTCACCGAAGATCGCTTTCCGCCGGCCGCTCGGCGACCGCTTCGCTCTGCGTCCGACGCCAGGCGTCGAGCCGCGCGGAAAGCGCCGGGTCTTCGAGGGCGAGAATCGCGGCGGCGAGCAGCGCCGCATTGACGGCGCCTGCTTCGCCGATCGCCAAGGTCCCGACCGGAACGCCGGCAGGCATTTGCACGATCGAGAGCAGGCTGTCCTGCCCGGACAGGGCTTTGGACTGGATGGGCACGCCGAGGACCGGCAGCGGAGTGAAGGCCGCGATCATGCCGGGCAGATGGGCAGCGCCGCCCGCGCCGGCAATGACGACCTTGAAGCCTGCCTCCCGCGCGCCTTTGGCGAAGGCGGCCAGCCGGTCGGGCGTCCGGTGG
>DATGLU010000117.1:0-13304 GCA_035294045.1 Roseiarcus sp.
CCTTGCATTACGTTTTCGACACGCCCAACGATCGCATCGTCTGGGATGTCGGCCACCAAGCCTATCCGCACAAGATTCTGACCGGCCGCCGCGAGCGCATCCGCACTTTGCGCCAGGGCCGCGGCCTCTCAGGCTTCACCAAGCGCGCCGAGAGCGAATACGATCCGTTCGGCGCCGCCCATTCCTCGACCTCGGTCTCGGCCGGGCTCGGCATGGCGATCGCCCGCGATCTCGAAAAAGCCGCCAACAATGTCGTCGCGGTGATCGGCGACGGCGCCATGTCGGCAGGCATGGCCTATGAGGCGATGAACAATGCCGGCGGGCGCGAGACGCGCCTGATCGTCATTCTCAATGACAACGACATGTCGATCGCGCCGCCGACCGGCGCCATGTCGGCGTATCTTGCGCGCCTCGTCTCAAGCCACACCTATCTGACCATCCGCGAAACCGCCAAGCAGCTCGCCAAGCGCCTGCCGAAATTCATCTACGACAAGGCGCAGCGGACCGAGGAATATAGCCGCGGCTTCTGGACCGGCGGCACATTGTTCGAGGAGCTCGGCTTCTTCTATGTCGGCCCGATCGACGGGCATAATCTCAACCATCTGCTGCCGGTGTTGCGCAACGTGCGCGACATGCCGGCTGGGCCGGTTCTCGTTCACGTCGTCACCCAGAAGGGGAAGGGTTATGCGCCGGCGGAGGCGGCCGCCGACAAGTATCACGGCGTCACCGCTTTCGACGTGGTCACCGGCGCGCAAGCGAAGCCCAAGGCCAACGCGCCGTCCTACACCAAGGTCTTCGCTGAAAGCCTGATCAAGGAGGCGGCGAGCGACCGCAAGGTCGTCGCCATCACTGCGGCGATGCCGGCCGGCACCGGACTCGACCTTTTCGAGAAAGCCTATCCCGATCGTACTTTCGATGTCGGCATTGCCGAGCAGCACGCGGTGACTTTCGCGGCCGGCTTGGCCTCGGAAGGCTATAAGCCGTTCTGCGCGATCTATTCGACCTTCCTGCAGCGCGGCTACGACCAGGTCGTGCACGACGTCGCGATCCAGAACCTCCCGGTCCGCTTCGCCATCGACCGCGCCGGCCTGGTCGGCGCGGACGGGCCGACCCATGCCGGCTCGTTCGACATCGCCTATCTCGCCTGCTTGCCGAACTTCACCATCATGGCGGCGGCCGACGAGGCCGAGCTTGTCCATATGGTGGCGACCGCTGCGGCGCACGATTCCGGCCCGATCGCGTTCCGCTATCCGCGCGGCGAGGGCGTTGGCGTCGAAATGCCGGAGCGCGGCGAGATTTTGCCGATCGGCAAGGGCCGGATCGTCCGGCAAGGCTCGCGCATCGCACTTTTGTCGCTCGGCACCCGCCTCGCCGAGGCGCTGAAAGCCGCCGAGGACCTCGCTGCGCGCGGCCTTTCGACGACGGTGGCCGACGCGCGCTTCGCCAAGCCGCTCGATCGCGAACTCGTCCTCGAGCTCGCCGCCGAGCACGAGCTGTTGATCACGATTGAAGAGGGCGCGATCGGCGGCTTCGGCTCGCATGTCCTCGCCTTGCTGGCTCAGGCGGGCGTTCTCGATCGCGGCCTGAAGATCAGGACCATGACGCTGCCCGACCGCTTCCAGGACCAGGATAAGCCGGAACGGCTCTACGCCAGCGCCGGGCTCGATGCGAAAGGGATCGTCGCGACCGCGCTCAGCGCGCTCGGCCAGGTCGAGAAGATCAAGAGCCGCGTCGGATGACGCGGCGTTCAGCCTAACCCGTTGTTGGGCGGCTCTTTTCCACTTTTTCGGGGCGTTTGGCGCCGGAGGAGCGGAAAACGCTTCGCGCGGACCGCTTTGTCCTCTCAAGTTGACTTCGCCGCTTCGCCGCCCCTATAAGGCCGCGCGCCGCGGCCTCCGCGGGCAGAATTTCCCCGGCTTGCCGACGCCTTTAGAAAGCGGTTTTCGACGAGGACCGGGTCAGGTCCGTTGGGCTTAAGGCCCTTCAAGGGACCTTCAAAGCGGCTTTGGAGACTTAAAGACGTGAAGCGGACCTATCAACCGAGCAAGCTCGTTCGCAAGCGCCGGCACGGATTCCGCGCCCGGATGGCGACGGTCGGCGGCCGCAAGGTGCTCGCCGCCCGCCGGGCGCGCGGCCGCAAGCGCCTGTCGGCCTGACTCGAGCCCGAGGCGGCGTCGTTTCTTTTGAGTTCAGCGCCGCAGAGGGTTCGATGAGCGGGCCTGAAGCACTGCAAGAGGCGAGGGGCGCCGAACCGGCGCCCCTCGGCCGTCTCAGGAAACGGGCCGAATTCCAGCGCGTCGCCCGCGGCAAACGCTGGCAGGGCGAGGCGTTCACGCTGCAGGCGCTGCGGCGCGTCGAGCCGTCGGCAGACGGCGCCCGCTTCGGCTTCACCGTTACACGCAAGACCGGCGGCGCGGTCGAGCGCAATCGGATGCGGCGGCGGCTGAAAGAAGCGCTGCGCCTCGCGGAAAAGCTTGATGCGAAGCCCGATCATGACTACGTGCTGGTTGCGCGACGCGGGGCGCTTTCCCGGCCGTTCGATCTCCTACGCGCCGATTTGAACCGTGCTTTCGCCGCCATCCACGTCAAAAAGCCCACGCGCGAAGAGACCGCTAAGAGATGAACAGCGAGGACAGTCGAAACCTCATCCTGGCGATCGCCTTATCGATCCTGGTCCTGATCGGCTGGAATTATTTTTACGGCGCGCCGCTCCTTCAGAAAGAGCGTCATCCTCAGAGCACCGCGCAGACGACCGCCCCGCCGAAGCCGGGCGCCGCGCCGTCCACGCCCGGCGCCGCCGCGCCGCTCGGCGGCCAGGCCGCCGCTGCCGCCAAGCCGGAAACTCGGCCTCAAGCCCTCGCCGCGACCAAGCGCGTCATCATCGACACGCCGAGCCTTGGCGGCTCGATCAATCTGACCGGCGGGCTGATCGACGATCTGATCCTCAAGCATTATCGCGAGACGACCGATCCCCACAGTCCGAACATCGCGCTGTTCTCGCCGCAGGGCGCGCCGGAGCCCTATTGGGCGGAGACCGGCTTCGTCCCCAACGAGGGATCAGGAGTCAAATTTCCGACCCGCGACACGGTCTGGCAGGCCGATTCCGACAAGCTGACGCCGGAAAAGCCGGTCACGCTGACCTATGACAACGGCGCCGGCCTCATCTTTCGCCATGTCATCGCCGTCGACGACAAATACATGTTCACGATCAAGGATTCGGTCGAGAACAAGGGCGGCGAGGCGGTTACGCTGCATCCTTACGCGCTGATCCTCAGGCGCGGCACGCCGCAAGTTTCGGGCTATTCGGTCCTGCATGAAGGCTTTGTCGGCGTGATCGGCAACAGTTCGGTGCAGGAGATCACCTATTCCGGCATCGAGAAGGAAACGCATCGCGAGCGCGAGCTGAAAGGCGACGGCGGCTGGCTCGGCTTCACCGACAAATACTGGGCTTCGGCGATCATCCCCGATCAAAGCGCGCCTGTCGACGCCCATTTCGCCGCGAGCGGGACGACCGCGCCGATCGACTACCAGACCGACTACCTTATGAACGGGCGCAGCGTCGCCCCGGGCGCGACCAGCGAGGTCACCTCGCACGTTTTCGCCGGCGCCAAGGAAGTCGCGACGATCGACAATTACGAAGCCCAGCTCGGCATCAAGAAATTCGATCTGATGATCGATTGGGGCTGGTTCTATTTCATCACCAAGCCGCTCTTCCGGGTGATCGACTTCATCTACAAATTGGTCGGCAATTTCGGCGTGGCGATCATCATCGTCACCATCCTGATCAAGGGCGCCTTCTTCCCGCTCGCCAACCGCTCCTATGCGTCGATGGCCAAGATGAAGGCGATCCAGCCGGAAATCGCCGCGCTCAAGGAGCGCTTCCCGGACGACCGCGCCAAGCAGCAGCAGGCGCAGATGGAGCTGTTCAAGCGCGAGGGGGTCAATCCGGTCGCCGGCTGCCTGCCGATGGTGATCCAGATCCCGGTCTTCTTCGCGCTCTACAAGGTGATTTTCATCACCATCGAAATGCGCCAGGCGCCGTTTTTCGGCTGGATCAAGGACCTTTCGGCGCCCGACCCGACCAATATCTTCACCTTGTTCGGGCTGATTCCCTGGGACCCGACGGTCATTCCGGGCTTCGGCCATTTCCTGCATCTGGGCATTTGGCCGCTGATCATGGGCGTCTCGATGTTCGTCCAGATGAAGATGAATCCCGAGCCGGCCGATCCGGTTCAGAAGACGATGTTCTCCTGGATGCCGGTGATCTTCACCTTCATGCTCGGCTCCTTCCCGTCGGGCCTCGTCATCTACTGGACCTGCAACAACACGCTGTCGGTGATCCAGCAATATGTCATCATGCGCCGCGCCGGCGTGAAGGTCGAATTGTGGGACAATCTCGCCAAGCTGTTCAGGCGCCTGCCGGGCGGCGCGGCGACGCAGGCCGCCAGTCCGGCGCGCAGCGACCGGCCGCGCCCGTCGCCGCCGGCGCGCGCCAAGAAAGCGCGGGACGGCGCCGAGGCCGGCAACAAGGCCCGGGAAAGCGACGCCTAGCGCGTGGAGGCGGCGAAACCCGAGCCTGACTTCGCTGAAGCCGGCCGCAAGCTTTTCGCCGGCCCCTGCGAGTTCATTTACGCCGCGGCGGGACTCGACGCGCTGCCGCCGATCGGGCCGCCGGAAATCGCCTTTGCCGGCCGCTCCAATGTCGGCAAATCCTCGCTGATCAACGCTCTGACCGGCCGCCAGACGCTGGCGCGGACCTCGCACACGCCCGGCCGCACCCAGGAGCTGATCTTCTTCGATCTTGGCGGCGCACTCAGGCTGGTCGACATGCCCGGCTACGGCTATGCCGCGGTCGGCAAGGAGAAGGCCGCCTCGTGGGGCCGCCTGATCCGCGACTATCTGCGCGGCCGGTCCTCGCTGCTCCGCGTCTTCCTGCTGGTCGACGGCCGCCACGGCTTGAAGGACAAGGACGGCGAGATGATGCGGGCGCTGGACGAGGCGGCCGTCTCCTACGCCGTGGTCCTGACCAAGGCTGACGCGGTCAAGGCGGCCGAGCGCGCCGGCCGGCTCGAAAGCGTCGAGGCGGCGCTGAAGCGGCGTCCCGCCGCCTATCCCGAGGCGCAGTTCGTCTCGGCCCATAACGGCGACGGCGTCGCCGATCTGCGCGCCCATATCGCGCGCCTTCTCGCCGAGCGGGCTTCGTGTCGTCCTAATCGACCTCTATTTCCGAGTTCTTAGGCGAATCACGGCACGATCCAGGAGATTGGGTCGTGAGACGCGGCATGAGCAAGCTGACCGCAGCCTTTTTAATAACTTTTAGCCTTTGGACGGGCGCATGGTTCGGCGGTATGTGCGAAGCGTACGATATCTTTTCGTTAGGCTCGCGAGACGCCGGCTGGTGGGCAAATGTTTTTCTGGCCATATCGGCAGTCGCGGGCGCTGCTCTCGTTGCGGTGGGCGCTTGGCAAATTTCAGCAGCGCGAAGTGAGCGAAAGGGCTGGGAAACCCTGAAAGCTTTGTGAACGGTATGATTCGGATCTGGTTCTCGACCGCTGTTCAAGGAACCTAAAAAGAGCGAAAGATTCGGGCGAGGCGATTTGGACGAACGTCCCGAGAAATACTCGATCGACGCGATCAGTTTGTTGAACTATTGCGAGGGGATCGCCGCCGGCATTGAACAGGATTTGTATGTTGAACATATTGCAAAAAGACACATGCGTCCCGTTGTTCCAGAGATGCTTAAACGCTATATGTACTCATCTGTGGCGAAGGGAATGGATATAAAGCCAGGGGACTATCCATCGCTTGTGGCGCTCTACAAGCGATGGGAAAGGGAAGCGTAAGGAGTTCCCGAATGACGAAGCCGAAGGTTTAGCTTAAACAGGGGCCGCCTAATTGGCGGCCCCTTCGTCTTTGTAGGCCTTCGCGCACATCGCCCGCCCCCGGAGTCGACGGGGCGCGCCCGCATTTGCTATGGCCGGCGGGTTCGCGCGAAAAGACGAGGTCCCATGCCGATCGCCGCCATCCTGTTCGACAAGGACGGGACCCTGATCGATTTCGACGGCACCTGGGGGCCGGCCACCTACGAGGTCATGCGCGCGCTCGCCAAGGGCGACGAGGCGGCGTTGCTTCGCCAAGCCGAGGCCCTGCATTTTTCGCTCGACACGCGCCGGTTCCTGATCACCTCGCCGCTGATCGCCGGCTCCTCGGCGAGTTACGGCTCGCTCTGGGGCGAGGCGCTCGGCCGCAGCGATCTCGACGCGCTGAAGCGCGAGATCGATGCGCTCACCGCGATCGAATCGCTCAAAAGCCTGGCGCCGATCGGCCGGCCGAGCGAAGTCCTCGCCGCGCTGAAGGCGCGCGGCTTACGGCTTGGCTTGGCGACCAACGATTCGGAGGCGAGCGCGCGGCGGCAAGCCGAGGCGCTGGGCCTGACCCGGCTCCTCGATTTCATCGCCGGCTACGATTCCGGCCATGGCGGCAAGCCCGAGCCGGGCATGGCGCTGGCTTTCGCCCGGCATGTCGGCGTCGCGCCGAGCGCGGTCGCCATGGTCGGCGACACGCTGCACGATCTGCGCTCGGCCCGCGCCGCCGGCGCGCTGGCCGTCGCCGTCCTCACCGGCCCGGCCGCCATCGCAGACCTCGCCGACGAGGCCGACCACGTGCTCGACGATATTGGCGGGCTGCTCGGCCTCATCGACACGCTCGCCGCCGCCGAAGCGGCGATCGAGGCGGCGGGCTAAGCCCCTTCGTCATTGCGAGCGAAGCGAAGCAATCCACTCGCAGGGCGAGGCTCTATGAGTGGATTGCGTCGTCGCTGCGCTCCTCGCAATGACGATGGGGCCTCTCGCCCTCCTCACCCGCTCGCCTGGGCGCGCACCAGATCGCGCGCTTCGATGAGGAGCTGATCGAGCGAGCTCAGCTTGCCCGCCGGCAGGCGGCCGATCGTCTCGGCGACGAAGCGACGTTGGCAGGCGATCGCCTTTTCGGCGGCGGCGCGGCCGGCCGGGGTCAGGTAAATCGCATGCTGGCGCTTATCGGCGGCGATCGGCCGGCGCTCGACCAGGCCGGCGGCGACCAGCCGGTCGATCAGGCCGGAAATATTGCCCTTGGTCACATAGAGCCTTTGCGCCAGCGCTTGCTGGCTGATCCCCTCGCGCTCGGTCAGCGTGGTCAGGACGTCGCATTGCGGGACGGAGAGGCCGAGATGGCGCAGCCGGTCGGAGACCGCGACGCGCATTCGCGTCTCAAGGCGCATCAAGCGGAACCATACCCGCACCGCCTCGGCTTCGCCCGTCTCCTCGCTCATCCGCCTCGCCTCGTGACCCGACGCCGAGCGTCGAACCTTATGCTAATGGCCTATTCGCCGACGGGCAATTTGGATGCGCGCCCAAGTCCGTCATGTTACGATAACGGCAAGAATTTCCGGCGCGCCGCGAATGCTCGGCGCGCGCCGCCGGCAGGGAGGACGACATGCTCGGATTGATGCAGGATTGGCCGCTGCTGCTGCATAAAATCATCGACTTTGCGGCGATCCAGCATGGCGAGCGCGAGGTCGTCTCGCGGACCATCGAAGGTCCGATGCATCGCGAGACCTACCGGCAGGTCCGCGAGCGCGCCCTGAAAGGCGCGCAGCGCCTGGCGCGCGACGGGATCAAGCTCGGCGACCGCGTCGCCACGCTCGCGTGGAACTCGCATCGTCATCTCGAATCCTGGTATTCGATCGTCGGCGTCGGCGCGATCTATCATACCGTCAATCCGCGCCTCTTTCCCGATCAGATCGCCTGGATCATCAACCACGCCGAAGACCGGATGGCGATGGTCGACCTGACCTTCGTGCCGCTGCTCGAATCCCTCGCCGACAAGCTGCCAACCATCGAGCGCTACATCGTCTTCACCGACGCCGCGCATATGCCGCAGACAAAATTGAAGAACGCCGTCCCTTACGAGGAATGGCTCGCCGAGGCGGACGGCGATTTCCGCTGGGCGACGTTCGACGAGCAAACCGCCGCCGGCCTTTGCTACACGTCGGGGACGACCGGCAATCCCAAGGGCGTGCTTTATTCGCACCGCTCCAACGTCCTGCATTCGCTCGCCTGCACGGGCGACGACGGCTTGAGGGTGCGCGCCAAGGACTCGGTCCTGCCGGTCGTGCCGATGTTCCACGCCAATTCCTGGTCGCTCGCCTTTTCCTGTCCGATGCGCGGCGCGAAGCTGGTCATGCCCGGCGCCAAGCTCGACGGCGCCTCGGTCTATGAATTGCTCGAGACCGAAAAAGTCACCTTCACCGCGGCGGTGCCGACGGTCTGGCTGATGCTCCTGCAATATATGCAGAAGAACAATTTTAAACTGTCGACGCTGGAAATGGTCGGCATCGGCGGCTCGGCCTGCCCGCCGGAAATGATCCGCGCTTTCGAGGAAGATTACGGCGTCGAAGTGCGTCACGCCTGGGGCATGACCGAGATGAGCCCGATCGGCTCGACCGGCGCGATCAAGCCCTTGATGGAGGGGCTTTCCCACAAGGAGATCTTGGCCCTCAAGGCCAAGCAGGGCTGGGCGCCGTTCGGCGTCGAGATGAAGATCACCGACGATCAGAACGAGGACCTGCCTTGGGACGGCGTCAAGTTCGGCCATTTGAAAGTCGCCGGCTTCGCCGTCGCGAAAAGCTATTTCAAGGGTGAGGGCGGCCAGATTCTCGACGAGAACGGCTTCTTCGACACCGGCGACGTCGCGACGATCGATCCCGACGGCTATATGCAGATCACCGACCGCGCCAAGGACGTGATCAAGTCCGGCGGCGAATGGATTTCCTCGATCGACATCGAGAATATCGCGGTCGCCCATCCCGACGTCGCCGAAGCCGCGGTGATCGGAATCCGCCATCCCAAATGGGACGAGCGCCCGCTGCTGATCGTCGTGCCGAAAGAGGGCAAGAACCCCGAGCGCGACTCCGTGCTGAATTTTCTCAGCGGCAAGATCGCCAAATGGTGGATGCCGGACGATGTGCAGCTCGTCAAGGACATCCCGCACACCGCGACCGGCAAGATCAACAAGATGAAATTGCGCGAGACCTTCGCCTCCTACCGCCTGCCGACGGCGTAAGCATCCTCCCCCGTCGAAGACGGGGGAGGGGGACCGCGCGTAGCGCGGTGGAGGGGGCTGCGGCGGTTGGGTTTCATCCTGATAGACCGGAGCCCCCTCCACCATGCTTCGCATGGTCCCCCTCCCCCGCTTCGCGGGGGAGGAGAAGGGCGCCGGCGCCTACGTACGCGGCGCCGGCTGCGCCGCGTAATACCGCGCCGCTTCGTCGATCTCTTCCGGCGTCATCCGCCGCGCGATGTTGCGCATTTGCTCGTTGATGTCGTTGCGCCGCGCGCCCGAGGCGAAGGCCTGCAATTGCGCCTTGATATAAGCCTCTGGCTGGCCGTCGAGCCAGGGGCTGCCGAGCTTGTTGTCGAGCGCGCCGTGGCACGAGCCGCATGGCGCGATGCCGCGCATCGGCGCGCCGCTGATGACGATGCGCGGCGGCGTCGCGCCGCTCGGGTGGTAGGCCGGCAGGCGCGGCAGATAGGCGTAGTACGCGGCAAGGTCGATCATGTCCTGGTCGGACAAATGCAGCGCGAAAGGCGTCATCACGGCGTTCACGCGCGCGCCGGTCTTGAAATCCATCAGCTCCTTATAGACGACGCTCGGATATTCGCCGGCGAGATTCGGCGAATCCGCCCGGCTGACGCCGGCCGGGCCGTGGCAGATCGCGCATTGATGGGCGAGCGTCGCGCCGCGGCCGATCGATTCCGGCGTCGCGCCTTTCAAGGTTTGCGAGGTCAGCGCCACCGTCGAGACTTTGAAGTCGGGCTGGACGGGCTGTTCGCTCGATTTATGGATCACGCCGGCGGCGCTGCAGATCGCGTCCCACAGGCCGGCCAGCTTCAAATCCGGCTGCAAATAGGGGAGCAGCACGAAGCCGCTCAGCGCGACGATGATGAAAATCCCAGCCGTGACGCCGACGCTGCGGATGAACCAGGGATTGCGCCGCGAGAACAGGACTTCCGCTTCATCGCTCATTCGCGGCCTCCGACAAAGACCGCGGGAACGGATGTATCGGCGCGCAGCGCCAATTGCGCGATCGGGAATCCGTAATTGCTGACCGTGAGCCCGATCATCAGCGCCAGCCACAGCCCGTAGCCGTTGAGGGCGGCGGGAACGGCGGCCGGCGGATGGACCGCGACGGCGAAGCGGTAGGCCTCGAATTCGACGCGCGGCGCCGTCTGGCGGCGAAGGAGGACCGCGAAGAACAGGATTCCCGAGAGAACGAGAATAACGCCACCGGCGGCTGACAGCGTGACGTAAATCGCTTCCGGCGCGAGCGCCGGGCTCGTGTAGTCGAAAAAGGCCATGCGGCGCGGCATGCCGAGAATGCCGACCCAATGCCAGGGGAAGGTCGTCACCATCATGCCGATGAACCACAACCAGAGCTGGGCGCGCATCAGGCCGAGGCTCGCCAGCGGCCGGCCGGTGAGATGCGGCCAAAGATCATAGGCAATGGCGAAATACATGATCACGATCGCGCCGCCGAAGATCAGATGGAAATGGCCGGTAATCCATTGCGTGTTGTGGATCGTCGTATCGAGCTGGTAGCTCATATTGATCAGGCCGCCGGCGCCGCCGAAGCCGAGCATCACGAACGAGAACGCCGCCGCCAGCATGATCGGGTTGCGCCAGGGCAAAGCGGCGATCCATCCGAAAAAGCCTCTGCCGCCGCGTAGGCGCCCGGCGATTTCGACCGAGGCGCAGATCGTGAACACGGTCAGGAAGGTCGGCAGGGCCACCAAAGCGGTGAAGGCGGAATGGATGAACTTGAACCCTGCGCCGACCTGCGGATCGGCGAACGTATGATGCATGCCGATCGGCATGGCGACGACCAGGAACAGGACGAATGCGATCCTGGCCATCGCGTCGCTATAGATTTTGCCGCCGATCGCGCGCGGCACGATCGTGTAATAGGCGATATAGGTCGGGAACAGCCAGAAATAGACGATGGCGTGCA
This sequence comes from Roseiarcus sp., assembly GCA_035294045.1. Lineage (GTDB taxonomy): Bacteria > Pseudomonadota > Alphaproteobacteria > Rhizobiales > Beijerinckiaceae > Roseiarcus. The sequence continues at coordinate 11,048 of DATGLU010000117.1, forward strand.
GCGTCCACGAAAAGAGGACGCGCGCCAGGCCGGCGTCGATGGTCGATTTGAGGCCGAGCGCGACCGGGATGATCTGGAACAGAAGCTCCAAAGCCGCGCCGATTGCGGTCCAGGCCCAGAGATAGGACCCGGCGACATTGGCGAACATCGGCAGCGGGACCGGCTTGCCGGGATTGGCGCGCTTCCACGCCCGAAGATTGATCGACATCAGCGCGACCCAGATCCACGAGCCGATCACGGCGAGGACCACGCCGATATAGTAGAAGGGATTGCCGATCAGCGGCGGGTAGAACGTATAGAGGACCGAGGCGAGGCCGAGCGAAACCGGGATCATCGCCATGACGGCGCCGACAAGCACCAGGGCGAAGCCGGCCCAGGCCCATCGCCGCCCGATCAGCGGCTGCTCCAGCGTCGTCTCGCTGATCGCATAGCCGAAGCCCATCGCGACCAGGGTCGGGAAGACATAGGCCATCACCGTGCCATGCGCGGTCACCGAGCGATAGTACCATTCGGGATCGCTGATCCAGGCGTGCAGCGGACTGCGGATCAGCATCTGCCATGCGCCCAACAGCAAAGCGAGGCCGAACAGCGCGAAGGCCAGCCAGAAATGCGCCAGGATCAGCCGCTTGCTAGTCAACACAGGTTAGCCTCCGCCGCTCGGCGGCCCGCGCCAAGAAATCCGCTCTGTCGATGACTTTGACTTTCGCCCACATGCCTTCATGGCCGACGCCGCAGAATTCCTGGCACGGCATCAAATGGTCGCCGGGCCTTTCGAAGCGGACGGTGAGCGCCGAGACATAGCCCGGCACGAGCATCGTGTTGATGTTGGTCCCTTCGACGATCAGGCCATGGACCACGTCGGCGCTGGTCGCGCGGAACGTCACCAGCGTATCGGTCGGGACCAGAAGACAGGCCGGCGTGAAGGAATATTGCTGGCCGATGGCCCGCACCGTCACCGAGCCGTCCGGCTCGATCGCCGAGCCGAGATTGCTCTCGACGAATTCGCCGGCAAGGTGCAGGCGGCTCGGATCGGCGGTCTCGACCCGCGTCTGCGGCATCGTCGCCTGATGAATGCCGGCGAAGGCGGCGATGGCGGCGAGCGCGACGACGATCGCGATCGACAGGATGAGCCAGCGGCGCTCGATGCGCGCCGCGACGCGCTCGCCTTCGTCGTGGAGGTCCTGCGACGTCATCGGCCGTACCTCACAGCGCGGTCGCGCGCGGAACGAAAACGAACAGATAGAAGGCGAGCCAGAGCAAGACGACGATCAGCGTGGCGAGGCCGGCCAGCGCAACCGCGCCGCGCGGCCCCGATCGGACAATTGCTTCGACAGCGTCGCTGTCGGTCTGGGCGCTCTCGGCGGCTTCGGGCGGGGAAGAATTGAGCATCGGCGTCAATCGAGCGGCGCTGAGCGAAGGGCGTTGGCTTCGCGGGCCGAGACCGCCGCGCCGCGATTGCCCCAGGCCGTGCGGATATAGGTGACCACCGCGGCGACCTCGTCGTCGGAGAGCGATTGCGCGAAAGGCGGCATGCCATAGGGGCGGGGATTGCCCGCCGTGCCGGGCGGATAGCCGCCATTCAGCACCATGCGGATCGGATTGACCGAAGAGGCCATCTCGATCGACGGATTGCCGGCGAGCGGCGGATAATCCGGCGGCTCGCCTTCGCCATTCGCGCCATGGCAACTCGCGCAGCGGGAATTGTAGACCGTCTTGCCGAGATCGAGCAGCAGGCTGCTTTCCGTGCGCGGGATGGAGGAGGTGGCGGGCTCCGGCGGGCTGCCCTGGCCGAGGCTCTTGAGATAGACCGCCATGGCGCGAACATCCTCCTCGGTCAGATATTGCAGGCTGTTGTAAACGACCTCGGCCATCGGCCCGTAGACGACGCCGCGCGCCGAAATGCCGGTGCGCAGCAAATCGACAATATCCTTGATGCTCCAGTCGCCGAGCCCGGCCTCCTTGTTCGAGGTGAGCGATGGCGCGTACCATTCCTGCATCGGGATCAGCCCGCCCTCGAAGGCTTGCGATTCCGAGCTGCCGCCGAGCGCGTTGATGCGCGTATGGCACATCGCGCAATGGCCGAGTCCCGCGACGAGATAGGCGCCGCGGTTCCATTCCGGCGATTGTTTCGGGTCGGGCTTATATTCGCCCTCGGTGAAGAACAGCGTCCGCCAGCCGATGATCAGCGAGCGATTGTTGTAGGGAAAGCGCAAATCGTTGGCGCGATTCGGCTTCTTCACGGCGGGAACGGTCTTCA
>DATGLU010000118.1:0-5362 GCA_035294045.1 Roseiarcus sp.
GTCTCCTTGCCGAGATAGTGATCGATGCGGAAGATGCGGTTCTCGGCAAAGACCGCGCCGAGCTCGTCATTGATCGCGGCGGCGCTCGCGCCGTCCTTGCCGATCGGCTTTTCGACAATGATGCGCGCCTTCGGCGTCACCATGCCGTTGGCGGCGAGCTTTTTGGCGATCGGGCCGAAAAGATCGGGGCTGGTGGCGAGATAGAAGGCGCGCACCTTGTTCTCGCCGTCGAGCAGCGTTTTCAATTTGTCCCAGCCGGAATCGCCGGTCGCATCGACCGGGACATAGTCGATGCGCCGAAGAAAGCGCTCGACGATCGGCTCGGCCCCATCCTTGACGCCGGCGAATTTCCACAGCGCGTCCTTGACGCTCGCGCGGAATTCTTCGTTGTCGAGCGGGCGGCGCGACACGCCGACAATCCTTGTCGGGTCGGTGAATTGATCGTCGGCGTCGCGATGGAACAGAGCCGGAAACAACTTCCGATAGGCAAGATCGCCCGTGCCGCCGAAGACGACAAGATCGAATGGATCGACTTTGATGATGCGCGAGGTCATCGACGCCTCAGTTAGGGCAAATTCGGCGAGAGGGAGCCGGTGGGCGGCTCCTTAAACAACACTTCGCGGTCGCGCGCAAAATTGGCGATGAGCGGCAAAGCCGCGCCGCCGAGCGCCCGCGCGTCGGCGCCGATCGACCCGGCCTTGATCGTCGGATCGATAAGGCCGCGGCGATCGAGCGATTCGTAGATTTCGGCGATCCGCGTCACCAGCCGCGCCCGTACCGCGATCGGCATCGCGCCGTCGACGATGACCGCCTCGAAATCGACCACGGAAATCGCCGCAAGACAGGCATAGGCGAGGGCTTCGGCGGTCTCCTCGATCCAGCCATCCAAATGGATCGAGAAATCGTCCCAGGCGTTGGGGGTACGCCAGATCGAGGAGGGATCGACGCCGGCGGCGCGCAAGCGCTCCTCAAGCCGATAGATCGAGGCGCAATGAATCAATTGGCGGGCGACGAGCCGGCCGTTTTCGATTCGCATGATCGGAATCGGCCCGAGCGCGCCGGCCGTGCCGGTGCGGCCGGTGAACAAGGCGCCGTCGATGACGACCCCGCCGCCGATGAACGAGCCGAGGAAAAAGTAAAGAAAATCATGATGACGCCAGCCCTCGCCGAAAAAGAACTCGGCCGCGCAGGCTGACGAGGCGTCATTGCACAGAATGACTGGAACCGGACAGAGCGCCGCGATCTCGCTCTTGATGTCGACATTGCGCCAGACGTCCATCGCGCCGGGCGGCGCGCCGGCCTCGGCGCCCCAATTCCAGAGATAGAAAGGCGTCGCGACGCCCAGGCCGGTCAGCCGGGCGCGCTGGCGGGCCGTAAGGCCTTGGGTCAAGCCAGGCAGGGCGCGGGCGACGAAACCGAGGGTCGAATCGGGCTGCGGATAGGCGAAAGTTTCGTGCGCGCGCTCGCGGATCGCGCCCAAAAAGTCGATCAGCACGAGATCGCAACTTCGCCGGCCGATTTTGAGGCCGAGCGAGAAGGCCCCTTCAGGATCGAGCGAGAACGGCACGGTCGGCTGACCGACCTTGCCGCGCTGCGGCGTCTCGCGCTTCAACAGCCCGTCCGCGTGAAGGTGATTCATGATCGCCGAAGCGGTTTGGACAGACAGCCCGGTCTGCCGCGCGACCTCGATTTTCGAGAGATGGCGGCGGCGGCGCATCAGCGAGAGGACCAGCCTCTCATTGTAGAGGCGAACGCCTGTTTGATCGGCGCCGACCGGCGCCGGCAGCCGCGTGTCGACGATTTCCGTTTCGCCCAACGCCATAGCCGATCTCTCTTGACGGGCGTCCGACTTGAGGCGACGCTTGCGCCTGCGTGACGGATCGCGCCGCGCCCTGCGCCGATCGTCGCAAAGGCGGACAATGGGCGCCGGCGACGCTCGTGTCAATAATTCAGGGCGACTGATTTATCTTGACTCAAACGGCGGATTTTGCGCCTATGGCGCTGCGACAACGCGAGTTGCAGCCGTGCTGCGGCTTGCGCGGATCGCCAGGGATTTGGCGCATCCAGAGCTGTCGCGCCGCGGATCATATCGGGGAGGAACGTAAGTGACCAGAAAACTGCTTCTGCTGTCCGGCGCCGTGGCGGCGCTTTCGCTGGCGCTGGCGAGCGCGCCGGCTTCGGCCGGCGACATTGTCGGCCTGATCACCAAGACCAACACCAACCCGTTCTTCGTCAAGATGAAGCAGGGCTTCGAGGCGAAGGCGAAAGAGCTCGGCCTGACGCCGCAGGCCTATGCCGGCAAGTTTGACGGCGACAATGACGGCGAAGTCGCCGCGATCGAGCAGCTCATGGCTGCGGGAGCCAAGGGAATCTTGCTCGTGCCGAGCGATTCGACGGCGATCGTGCCGACTGTCGAGAAGGCGCGCAAGGCCGGCATTCTCGTGATCACGCTCGATACGCCGCTCGATCCGGTCACCGCCGCCGACGCCAATTTCGCCACCGACAATTTCAAGGCCGGCCAATTGATCGGCGAATGGGCCAAGGCGACGCTCGGCGACAAGGCGAAGACCGCCAAGATCGCGACGCTCGATCTGTCGCCCAATGAGCCGACCGTCGATTATTTTCGCCATAACGGCTTCCTCACCGGCTTCGGCATTCCGGTCAAGGACGTCAAGCACTACGCCCAGAGCGACAGCCCGCAGATCGTCGGCTCGGACGTGACGCAAGGCTCGACCGAGGGCGGCCGCAAGGCGATGGAGAAAATCCTGCAGAAGGCCGACCATATCGACCTCGTCTACGCGATCAACGAGCCGGCGGCCGACGGTGGCTATGAGGCCCTCAAGGCGGCCGGCAAGGAGAAGGGCGTCCTGTTCGTGGCGGTCGACGGCGGCTGCCCCGGCGTCAAGATGGTGAAGGAAGGCATTATCGGCGCCACAGCGCAGCAATATCCGCTGCTGATGGCCGCCGATGGCGTCGAGGCTGTCGCTGAATTCATCAAGACCGGCAAGAAGCCCCAGAGCAAGGACACCGGCGAGAAGCTGGTGACCGACCATCCGGTGCCGGGCGTCCCGTCGATCGACACGACCGAAGGCGCCAAGCTTTGCTGGGGTTGATTTGCTCGGCGTTTGACCGCTTAATGAGATGAAAGATCGGCGCTCGCGAGTTTGGTCTTGCGAGCGCCGATTTCGCAAAGCGCGACTGGGAGGGCGCGATGAGCGAGGCGACGCAAGATCAGCGGACCGCGGCGGAGGAATTCGAGCGCGCGCTCGCCGGCGCGTCGAAGGCGCAAGCCTCGTTCGAGGAAGAGAGCCTGTCGTTCCTGAAACGCGCGCAGCGCTTCCTGCACGTCTACCCGACGACGGTTCCCTTCGTCGTGCTGGTGCTCGGTCTGCTGCTCGGCATCACCGTCAACCCTGCGCGCTTCCTCACCGGCAGTAATTTGTCGACGGTGCTGACGCAAGTGACGATCATCGGCATCGTCGGCATCGGCCAGACCCTTGTCATCCTGACCGCGGGGATCGACCTGTCGATCGGCGTCATCATGGTGATCTGCTCGGTGGTGATGGGCCGCCTTGCCGTCATCGACGGCGTTCCGGTCGTGATCGCCTTTCCTCTCGGCCTTCTCGCCGGCGTAGCCTGCGGCTGGCTCAACGGCGCCTTGGTCACGCGGCTGAGGATGCCGCCTTTCATCGTCACCCTCGGCACGCTCAGCATCATTGGTGCGCTCAACACGTTCTATTCGCAGAGCGAAACCATCCGCATGCAGGATATCGAGGACAAGGCGCCGTTCCTGCAACTGATGGGCGTGCCTTTCGACATCGGCAATGCGCGCATCATTCTCGGCAGCTTCCTGCTGATCGTCCTGGCGATCGTCGTCTGGTACGTGCTCAACCGCACCGCCTTTGGCCGCCATATCTATGCAACGGGCGATGATCCGGAGGCGGCGCGCCTCGCCGGCATCAACACCGACCGCATCCTGCTCAGCGTCTATATCCTGGCCGGCCTCATCGCCGCGATCGCCGGTTGGGCGCTGATCGGCCGCATCGGCGCGATAAGCCCGACCGCCGGCGAGAACGTCAACCTCGACAGCATTACCGCCGTGGTGATCGGCGGCACCAGCTTGTTCGGCGGCCGCGGCTCGATTATCGGCACGCTGATCGGCGCCCTGATCGTCGGCGTGTTCCGCTCCGCCGTCTCGCTCGCGGGGCTCGACGTGCTGTGGCAGGAATTCGCGGTCGGCGTCCTGATCATCGTCGCGGTCGCGCTGGATCAGTGGATCAGGAGGGTGTCGGCATGAGCGCGGAGCCGATCCTGCAAGCCCGCGGCTTAGTCAAGCGTTACGGTCGCGTAACCGCGCTCGATCACGCCGATTTCGACCTTTATCCGGGCGAGATCCTCGGCGTCATCGGCGACAACGGCGCCGGCAAGTCGACGCTGATCAAGGCTTTATGCGGCGCGGTGATCCCGGACCTGGGCGAAATCAGGCTCGCCGGCCAAGTCGTCAATTTTCAATCGCCGATCGACGCGCGGCAAGCGGGTATCGAGACCGTCTATCAGAATCTCGCTTTGTCGCCGGCCTTGTCGATCTCCGACAATATGTTCCTGGGCCGAGAACTCCGCGCTTCGGGCGTGATCGGCCGATTCTTACGTACCCTCGATCGCTCAACAATGCAGCGCATCGCGCGCGAGAAACTCTCCGAGCTCGGACTGATGACGATCCAGAACATCAACCAGCCGGTCGAAACCTTGTCCGGCGGTCAGCGGCAGGGCGTCGCGGTGGCGCGCGCCGCGGCGTTCGGCAGCCGGGTCGTTATCATGGACGAGCCGACGGCCGCGCTTGGCGTCAAGGAATCGCGCCGCGTGCTGGAGCTGATCCTCGACGTGCGCAAGCGCGGCCTGCCGATCGTGCTGATCTCGCACAACATGCCGCATGTCTTCGAGGTCTGCGACCGAATCCATATCCACCGCTTGGGCCGCCGCCTGACGGTGATCGATCCGAAGAAGCAGTCCATGTCCGACGCCGTGGCGATGATGACCGGCGCGATGGCCCCGCCCGCCGAGGAGATGGCGGCGTAAACTCCTTATCTCTCGCAAGGCGTCGCAAGGCGCGGCGAAGGGAAGGATCACGGGAACTTTATCGCGTCGCCGGAGCAAAATCGACTATAGTCGACCTCTCTCCCGCACGTTCGCCTTTTTGCCTCTCGCCCGCGAGCGCGCGATTCTCTCAAGGCCTTGCATCATGAAATACCATCCGCTCGGCCGGACCGGCCAATATGTTTCGGAAATCTGCCTGGGTACGATGACCTTTCATGGCGGCGCTGGCTTCTGGCGCAATATCGGAACGCTCGAGCAGAAGGCGGCG
>DATGLU010000119.1:0-2444 GCA_035294045.1 Roseiarcus sp.
TCAGCGGGTCCAAGGTTCGAGCCCTTGTGCGCCCACGATCGAAAACCTGCAGGCGCCGCCCGCCTTGAATTTAGCCGGCCGCGTAGGTCATGCTCATCCGGCCGTCGGGAAGTTGCCGGAAATCGCGTAGTTCGAGCGCTCGGCGATGCGAAGCCGTCGCAAAGAGCGTTTTCCCGGCGCCGGCGATCAGCGGATAGACGATGAGCCGAAGCTCATCCACCAGGCCGGCGTCGATCAGGGACGCCGCCGTACGGGCGCCGCCGATGAGATAGATGTCCTTGCCGGGTTGACGCTTGAGGGCGGCGATGTCGTCCAGGGCGCGGACGAACCGGGTGTTGCGCCAGACCGGCGCCGGCAGCGTGTTGGTGAGCACATAATGCGGCGTCTCGGCGGCGAACCTGGCCCATTCAAGCTCCTCCGGTCTTGGCGGCTTGCCGGTCATGGGCAGGGGCTTATCCGGCTGGTCCTGCAAGGCGGTCCAATACCGCTCGTAGCCGGGATACATGCCCGCGCCAAGCAAACAGGCGTCGATATGCGGCGTCAGGCCGTAATCCTCCGACCAGGCGCTGACCCAATCGGCAAATCCCTCCGAGCCCTCGATCTTCCCGTCGACGGAAGCCTTCATTCCAGCAATCAGCTTGCGCATATCGCTCTCCATCCTTTGAGTCAGGCCGGCAGCCGCGCGCCGTATTCGTCCATGAGACGGCTCCAGCCGTCCCAGAAGGGCTCGGACGCCTTGCCGGTCGCGAAGGCGACGAGAACGTCGAGATGCATGTGCCAACCCGCGCTGACGCGCAGCAAGGTTGGGCGATCGGGAAGGCGGCGATGGACGATCGTGAGGAGCACGTCTTCGCCCTTTGGGTAAAGCTCGAAGGACACTTCGCCGCTGCCTTGCCAGGTGAAGGCAAGCTTGCGGGGCGGATCGAGCTCGGTGATCCGGCTACGCATTCTGTGCTCGTCGCCGAAGCCGGACGGCCGCCGGCCCGGCGGGTCGGTGAGTTCGTCGTTGCGCCAGACGAATTCGAACGGCGCGCCGACTTCGAGCGCCATTTTTCCGCCCGCCAGCCATTTCCGGCGCAACTCGCTTTGGGTGAGATAGGCCCAGACGCGATCGATCGGCCCGGGCAGCAGGCGCTGGATTTTCAGCGTGGTGGGTTCGATCAATTCGCCATAGGCCTCCGTGGTCGCCGCTCCTGTCATTTGCTCTCTCCTTTTTTGCCTTTGGGGGATTTCTTCGGCGCGCCGCGTACGCGCGCGCTCTCCTCGCGGAGAAGCCGCTCAAGGATGTCGAGGCGCTCGCTCCAGAAGCGCTCATAGAAGCTCAGCCATCGATGGGCGCTGGCGAGCGGCCCGGGATCGAGGCGGCACCAATGAGTGCGGCCACGCACGTCGCGTCGGATCAAGCCGGCCTGTTCGAGCGCCTTGACGTGCTTCGAAGCCGCCGCCAGCGAGATTGCGAACGGCTCCGCGAGTTGCCCGACGGTTCGTTCGCCGCCGGCCAGTTCGCGCAGCATCCGCCGCCGCGTGGCGTCGCCGAGAGCGTGAAAGACGGAGTCGAGTTGAAGCTGTAATTCAACCATACGGTTGAATATAGATGCAGGAACTCGAAAGTCAACCATCTGGTTGAATGATTTTTGCCGCGCTCCCGCGCGAACGGCGCGGCAGCGGCTTCGTCGGCGCGTTCCGAAAGGCGGCGCGAGTCTTCGGATTTGTATGTCTGGAACGAGGAACGAGACCGAAGGGCGTTCGTTTTCCTCGATAGGCGGCCGGTCGGCCCGGCCGCAAAAATATCAGGAGAATGCCAAACGACTTCTACTCGCGACCGCGGCGTGCCTCGCGTTCTCGTTGCCGGCAATGGCGCAGAACAATTCGCCGAGCGCGAACAGCGCCGCGCCGGCCGCACAACAGCAGAATCAATCTGCGAATACCGGAATGAACAAGGCGCCGGACCAGAACGGCGCCCAGCAGGCGAACAACCAACAGCAGCAGAGCCAGGAGATCAAACCGTCGAGCCTCGACAAGCACGACATCAAGCAGATTCAGATGAACCTGGACAAAGCGGGGTTTAACGCCAAACGTGCGGACGGAATTTGGGGCCCGGAGACGGAGCAAGCGCTGCGCAGCTTCCAGCAAAAGAAGAACCTGCCTGGAAACGGCCAACTGAATCAGCAGACGCTCGCGGCCTTGGGCGTGAATGTCGCCAATGAGGGACGCGCCGCAAGCGAGTCCAACACCAGCGGCCCGGCGCAAAACGGCGGCTCCGGTCAGGCGCAACCGGCGACAAACAACGCTCCCGCCTCATCCGGCCAGAATTCGAACTCGCAGAAGTGACCGCAGCGAGTTGAGAGGCCTCGGGGCTCCGCTGCCGAGCGCCCGCCCGCGCCGAGCCCCGGTCAGGGGCTCGGGCGCGGAGTCGCGGCGATTCTGCGCGAGACGCTGAGTTA
>DATGLU010000120.1:0-5206 GCA_035294045.1 Roseiarcus sp.
AATTTCGTTTGCAGATCGCGCTCAGGCGGCAGCCTATCCCCCGGGCTTAAGCGCGCCCGAGAGTATTTCATGCTGAATATGCGATGCGACCTGCTCGAAGAGCTTTGATCGATTCAAGACGACCGGTTCGGTCATAGACGCTTCCCGCTGATCCAGCTTGCCTCGGACGCTCGTTTAATTGCGGCGCAGGCATAAAAACAACTCCTTCGCGAGAGGCGCGCCGATCGGCCGAAGCTGCGGCCATGTCAGGCGCGACCCGCCAGTTCGGCGAGATTCGCCTCGGTCAGGACGCGATGGGGGCGGCCCTCCAGGAGAAAAGCGAGACGCGCCGCCTCTTCGAGCTCCTCGGCCGCGAAAACGGCGGCCTCCAAGCTCGCGCCGGTCACGACAGGCCCGTGATTGGCGAGAAGAACAGCAGCGTGCTCGGGCGCCGCCTTGAGCAGGGGCTCGCGCACCTTGTCTGAGCCCGGCGTCGAATAAGGTAGCAGCGGCACTCGGCCGACGCGCATGACGACATAGGGCGTCACCGGTTTGAGGGCGTTGCGCGGATCGATATCGGAGCGGCAGGAAAGAGCGGTCGCATAGGTCGAGTGAAGATGAACGATGGCCGCAGCGCTCGGCCGCGCCTCATAGTAGGTCAGATGCAGAGGGATTTCCTTGGTCGGCTTGTCTCCCGATATATGCCTGCCCGCTTCATCCAGCTTGGCGAGGCGCCCAGGGTCGAGGTACCCAAGGCATGAATTTGTCGGCGTCAGGAGATAGCCGTCGGGCAGCCTGGCGCTGAGATTGCCGGACGAGCCGGAGGTGAGCCCGCGCTCGAACATCGAGCGCCCCCATTTGCACATCGCCTCCCGAAGCTCGTTTTCATTTGGCGCCATCGTCCCATCCTCCTCCAAGCTTCTCCAACGCTCGCGAGAAAAAATCGGCGGCGCCGAAATTGCCCGATTTGAGAGCGAGCACAAGCGGCGGCTCTCGTTCGGCGGTCAGCGCCGGAACGCCGGTGGCGATTTCCGGGCCGACTTGCAGCCGACGCAGGCCGAGCGCCGAAACCACCGCCCCAGATGTCTCGCCGCCGGCGACGACAAGCCGAGCGCAGCCCAGATCAACCAACAGGCGCGCGATCTCGCCGAATGCGGCCTCCAGTTTCTCGGCCACGTTTTTATCGCCGTAAAGCGCCTGAACCCGCGCGACCTCGGCCGGCTCCGCCGAGGAATAGATTAGAGGCGACGCGTCCAGGGTGGAGCGCGCAAACGCGGCTATTTCGTCAAGATCAAACCGGCCTTCCATCAGCGCGCCGATATCGATCTTGAGCGCCGGGGCGCGGGCGGCGTAGACCGCGACCTGCTCGCGCGTCGCCGGCGAGCAGCTTCCAGAAAGAATTGCGCCCCGACCCCGTGCGCCTGCGAATGCCCGCGCCGGCGCGCCGAGCATGCCGGCGCGCCGGAAATTCGTGGGCAAGCCCTTGGCAATGCCCGATCCCCCAACCAAAAGCGGAGCTTCTCGGCACGCTTCGCCGATAAGCGCGAGATCATGATCGTCGACGGCGTCGACAATCGCCAGGGTAACGTCAGCCGAAGCGAGCGCCGCTCTCAACGCGGCGGCGCCGCGCCGAACGACCGCAAGACCGACATGACCCACTTCCCCCGTCGCCTGCCGCCGGAGCCAGCGACGAATGTCCGGATCGGTCATCGGGTTGAGCGGGTGTTTCTCCATGCCGGATTCGTTGAGCAGCCGGTCGCGCACAAACAGATGGCCTTGATAGACCGTGCGGCCCGCCGCCGGAAACGCCGGACAGACCGGAACGCCGCGCGCGCCCAGGCGCGCCGCCAGCGCTTCCGCGACAGGACCGATATTTCCGGCGGGGGTCGAATCGAAGGTCGAACAGATTTTGAAGACGAACTGCCGGCTTCCACGCCGGATCAGCCATTCCAGCGCCGCCAGGGATTGGGCGGTGGCCTGAGCCGCGGCGATCGAGCGCGTCTTAAGCGCGATGACCGCCGCTTCGGCGTCAACCGTTTCGCTTTCGCCCGGCGCGCCGATCACCTGCACGGTCCGCATGCCGCCCTTCGCCAATGTGTTGGCGAGGTCGCTGGCGCCGGTAAAATCATCGGCGATACAGCCAAGCAACATGGGTTCAATCCGTCAAACACGCTATCGACGCCGAAAGCCGGCGCCGATCCTTACCGTCCGACGATCAAGGCGCCTTGGCGTTTTCCCAACCTCGATATTCATCGACGCTTTTCGAGACCACCAGTGACCTGACAGCGCCGTCGAACTCCCGGAAATGCGCGCTCGCGACATGCGCCTCGAAGGCGGCGCGGTCGCGGTAGATTTCGTAAAGAAAAACGCGTGTCGGCGGCGTTTCGTTGCGCGGAACGAGGACATCGAAACGCAGGCAGCCCGGCTCGACGCGTAAGCTTGCCGCGGCGTTGGCGCGCACAAGTTCAACGAAGCGTTCGAATTCCGATTGCTTGACCGTGAAGGTCACCGCCAGAGCGAAAGATAAATCGCCATTGGATCGTCTGCGATTGAGCTCTTCACGCCTGGCCATCGCCTGGTCCCCTAGGCGCGCGGCGCGGCGGCCGAGCCGGATCGCGCCGCCTGATAGGCGGCCTCGGCAAGCGCCATCGTCTTCAGATTGTCCTCAATTGAAGTGTCCGCTGCGCGGCCCGCGCGGAATCGCGCCAGGAGATGGCGGCAGGCGTTGAGCACGCCCTCCTGGCTGACATGCCAAGGCCGCTCCGTCCAAGGGAGCAGCGCGGCGCCGGCGTCCTCCTCCCATGAAAGCCCGTCGGCGAAGACCGCGAGGCGGCAACCGGGCTTCATGACAAGCGAGCCGCGATCGCCTTCGATCTCCAAGAGCGTCTCGGGAAAACTGTCGGGTTGTCGCTTGGACTGAAAAGTGCAATCGACGACCGAGACGCCGCCGCTACGATGGCGGACGAGAATCGTCGCGGTATCTTCGCCGGCAATGCCTTTCTTGCGCGCCTGGGTCTCGCAACTCACGCGCGAGGCTTCGCCAAGAAAGACGCGGGCGAGATCGAGCAGATGGACGCCGACATCGAGAATCGCCAGCCGCGGCTCGGTCAGAAAATAAGGTTGCGTCTTATACACATCGAAGCCGGTCCGGAAACTGATCCTGGCGAAGCTGACCGCGCCGATCGCGCCGGCGTCGAGAAGCCGCTTCACGCGCAGCATCGGCGTTTGAAATCGGAAGTTCTCGTGAACCGCCACGAAGCGCCCGCTCGTTGCGGCGAGCTTCTCCATGGCCACGCAATCTTCCCAGCGCGGCGCCAAGGGCTTCTGGATTATGCAGCCAACGCCGCGGTGAAGCGCAAGCTCCAATAAAGGTCGGTGGGCCCCCATTTGGGTGACGATATCGATCAGATCGGGTTGGGTGGCTTCAATCATCTCCGCCGCATCGGCGAACCACGGCGCGTCGAAGCGCCGGCCCGCGGCCTCCGCCTTCGAAGCGTCAAGATCGCAAACGCCGACCAGTTCGGCGCCTTCGGCGGCAAGGTCGCGCCATGCGTTAAGATGATTGACCGCATAGAAGCCGCAGCCGATCAGAGCGATGCGCGTGGGCTTGGATATCATTCTCTCAGTCCACAATGGGCGTCCGCAGCACGCCGCCCCCGTCGCCCTCGATCTCGACGATGTCGCCAGGCTTCATGAAGATGCGGCTTCTGAAACAGGCCGACGCCAGCCAGCGTGCCGGTCGTGACGATGTCGCCGCGCTCAAGCGTCGCGATCTCGGAAAGAAAAGCGGACCAAGATGACGGCGCGTTTCAGCGGCTCGTCTTGCTTTCGATCCTCGCTGGTTGCATGATAGTTGTCAAGCATGATGGCATGAAAGGTTATGACCGAGCCCATTGCAATCAATCGCCAGAAGCTCTTCGAGCAGGTCGCCGCGCATATCGAGCGTCAGATCTTGGGAGGAGCGCTGCGTCCGGGCGACCGGCTGCCGACAGAGCGGGAGTTGCAGACGCGCTTCGGCGTTGGGCGGCCCGCCATTCGCGAAGCGCTGATCACATTGCAGCGCGCCGGTCTGATCGAAATTTCGAACGGCGCGCCGGCCAGGGTTTCGATGCCGACCGCGTCAGGCGTGCTGGCGGGCATGATGCCCGCCGTGCTGCAGATGCTGTCTACCGAAGAGGGCCAGCACCATTTCCAGCGGGTCAGAATGTTCTTCGAATGCGGCCTCGCCCGCCAGGCAGCGCGGGAGGCTAAGGAGGCCCAAGTTGAAAAGCTTCGCGAGGCGCTCGCCGCCAATGGCGCCGCAATCGGCGACCGCGACGCCTTCATCGCCACCGATATCGCCTTCCACTTCGTTCTTGCTGAAATGACCGGCAACCCGGTCTTCACCGCCCTCCACGACGCTATGTCGGCCTGGTTGCGCCAGCAGCGCACAGTCACTTTGGAGCGCCAAGGTCAGGATCAGGTCGCCTTTCGGGCGCACGCAAGAATCTACCAGGCGGTCGAAGCGCGCAACCAGAATGCTGCAGAAGAAGCCATGCGCGAGCATCTCCTGCAACTCGAGGAAGCGTATTGGAGCAAAGACAATTCGCGCAGTGCTCGCTAAAGGATCAGGAGCGCTGCGCATCACCGCAGCCTTGCCGGGTCACCCGTTCCGATCATCGCAACGTGTAGCAATTGATGATCGTGCGGGGGTTTCTCGTAACATCATAGAGGACGCCGCACTGGACCAGCGCATTCGTTCCTGCGTGACGGAAGAGGATGAGCGACGTTCGATTGTCGTAACCGCTCGCGTATCCGGCGATCTCCCAACCCTCGGCGAGGAGCCGCTCGATCGACAAAGGCGGTTCGGCGGCCGCGATCGACGAGGTGAGGAAAATCGTCGCGAGGCTTAGGCTGACGCGCATGTCTGGACCTCCCTGGCTGCGGCTGGACATCTTTCGGCGCTTCATTGCTTGGCCACGCCGTACGCCGCGCTTCACCAGACCTTTGGAAAAGGTGCCGGATAATATCGGTCAATCGAAGGCGAGCGGTTTTCGCGGGGCGCGCAGACTTTAAAAGCCGCGCTTTGCGCCCAGCATGCGGCGGCGCCTCAGTCTCGCCGCTCTGGCGGCCTTGGCCAGGGGCCGTCGGCGGCCCAGGTTTCGGCTTCCATAGGAGCGAGCGGCGCGGCGGCGCCGCCAGTTTGGGCGGGGTCGGTGTTCCGGTGGCGCAGAAGCTCGAAATAGCC
>DATGLU010000121.1:0-2613 GCA_035294045.1 Roseiarcus sp.
TTCGCGACCAGCGTCGGAATGCCGATGCCGAGATTGACATAGAAGCCGTCGCGCAGCTCCTTGGCGGCGCGGGCGGCCATTTGGTCTCTGGTCCATGCCATGTTCGTACCTCTGATTTATGTCTTAAGCGCCGTCATTGCGAGCGAAGCGAAGCAGTCCATTGATAGAGCGCCGCCCTGCGAATGGATTGCTTCGTCGCTTCGCTCCTCGCAATGACGGTGGGAGTTCATAAGTATTCCTCAGCCCTACGCCGCCGGGCGCTTGCGCGTCGTGCGATGCTCGATCACCTTGTCCTTCAGCGCAATCGGGACATGCACGATGCGCTGCACGAAAATGCCCGGCGTATGGATATGGTCGGGATTGATCTCGCCGGCCGGCACGAGGTTTTCGACCTCGGCGATGGTCAGCTTGGCGGCAGTCGCCATGTTCGGATTGAAGTTGCGCGCTGTCATCCGGAAAACGAGATTGCCTTCGGTATCCGCCTTCCAGGCATGGACCAGCGCGATGTCCGCGACGAGGCCGCGCTCCATGACATAGGTCTCGCCGTCGAAGACTCGCGTCTCCTTGCCTTCGGCGATCACCGTGCCGACGCCGGTTCTGGTGAAGAAAGCCGGAATGCCGGCGCCGCCGGCGCGGATGCGCTCGGCCAGCGTGCCTTGCGGATTGAACTCCAGCTCCAATTCGCCGGCGAGATATTGCTGCGCGAAGAGCTTGTTCTCGCCGACATAGGACGAGATCATCTTCTTGATCTGCCGCGTCTCGAGCAGGATGCCGAGGCCGCCGCCATCGACGCCGGCATTGTTGGAGATGAAGGTCAGGTTCTTCGCGCCGGACTTGCGGATCGCGGCGATCAGCGAATCGGGCACGCCGCAGACGCCGAAGCCGCCGGCCATCAATGTCATGCCGTCCTTGATCACGCCGGCCAGCGCCTCGTCGGCGTTTTTGTAGACTTTGCTCATCGCTTCATCCTCATCAATGACTGTCTCATTCGACTATCCCGCGCCGGGCGCCCTCACATCGCCGCAAGGCCGAGCATTCGCCGCGCCTCAGCGGGCGTCGCCGCCCTCGCCCCATGACGCGCGCAGAGACCAACCGCGACTTCGACCAATTCGGCATTGCTCTTGGCCAGGCGCTCCTTGCTGATCCGGATATTGTCTTCGAGCCCGGTGCGCAGCGCCTCGCCGCCGCGCGCCAGAACCCATTCGATGACTTGGCTCTGGAAACGGCCGATGCCGGCCGCCGTCCAGGTCGCCTTCGGGATCACGCGCCGGGTCTCATCGAGGAGAATATCGACGAGGCGCTCCTCGCAAGGCAGCGCGTTTTTGACGCCGAGCACGAATTGCACATGCGGGCTCTCGCCGATCAGCCCGCGCTCGACGAGGCGGCCGGCGGCGTGAATATGCGAGAGGTCGAAAATCTCGATCTCCGGCTTAACGCCATGCTCGCGCATCCGGCCGGCGAGCTCCTCGACCAAAGCGGGCGCGTTCTCGTAGACGGCGAGCGGGAAATTGACCGAGCCGGTGGCGAGCGAAGCCATATCCGGCTTCAGCGGCAGCGCGCTGCCCCGCGCCGCCTGGTCGCGGCCGCGGCCGCCGGTCGAGAATTGCACGATGATGCCGGGGCAATGGCGGCGGACGCCCGCCATCACCTCGGCGAACAGGGCCGGGTCGGACGACGAGGTCTCGTCCGGGTTGCGGACATGGATATGGACCAGCGAAGCGCCGGCCTCATAAGCTTGATGGGTGGATTCGACCTGCTCGGCGGGCGAAGTCGGCAGGGCCGGGTTGTCCTTCTTGCGCGGCACCGAGCCCGTGATCGCCACCGCCACGACTACCGGCCGAGCCATTGCGCCTCGCTTGGATGAAGGGGCTTCGCAGTTGCGAAAGCGCCTTGCAGGGGTTCTAACGGATTGCCGGCGGGTTGGGTAGCCGGGGCGGCCGCGCCAAAATGACCGCCCTGAACGCGGCCAACAGGGTCAAGCGCTCAGCGTCTGGCCGGCCCGCAGCGCTCCGACCGGCGCGCCATTCCAGTTGTACAGCACGGGCGACAGAAGCGGCGCCAGGAGGGCGCGCTGATTGTCGTCGAGCGGCAGGAAACGGGCGATGATCGCCGCCATCGCCACTTCGGCGGCCCTCCCGGCCCCATCGTCGCATTTGATCGCAATTCCGAGCCCGAGCTCCGGCAGCGCGCCGCAATAGACGCCTTCGGCGCCGGTCTTGACGAAAGCCCGGGCGACGAGCGCGCTCATGATCAGCGTATCGAAACGGCCCGTCCCGGCGACGAGATGCGGGTGGGCGGCGCAAGCGGCGCGGATGCGCCGCGCCGCCGCAGCGCGATCGGCGCTCAGGCCCTCGCCCGCCGAGAAGCGCGCGCAGGCGAGCGCCAAGGCGCTGAGCGGAATGGCGTAAGTCGGGATCGCGCAGCCGTCGATCCCCCAAGGCGCCGCGCCGAGATCGAGCCCGGTCATGTCGCCGAGCGCGGCGCGGACCTGGCGCTGCGCGTCGTGATCGTATTTGACGTAGCCTTTGGTTGCGCGGCCGGCGGCGCAGGCGAGGCAGAGAAAGCCGGCATGCTTGCCCGAGCAATTGTTATGAAGCGCGCTCGGCGCCGCGC
>DATGLU010000122.1:0-7741 GCA_035294045.1 Roseiarcus sp.
TTCGCTTCTCGCAATGACGGTTTTGTTGGCGACGAAGGTTAAGCTCGCACGAGCGGCGTATCGACCAAGTGCTCGGCGAGGAACCAGGCCTGCAATTCGCCGGTGCGGATCACGTCGGAGACGATGAGGTCGTTGGTGCCGTCGTCGCCCTCTTCGGCGACGCGTTTCGCCGCGTCATGCGCGTCGATCAGGATCGTCTCATGCGCCTCAAGCAGCCGCGACAGCATGGCCGGCGGCTCCTCGGCGCCGTTGGGCGGGCGCGGAATGCGGGTGATCTCGGCGACATGGCGCGGATCGCCGACCGCGACGCCGCCTAGAGTCTGGACGCGCTCGGCGATCGAGTCGATCAGCTTGTTCTGCTCCTCGGCATGCTTGTCGAGCAAAAGATGCAACTGGTAGAACGTGGCGCCGCGCATCAGCCAGTGATGCTTCTTGTAGAGCGCGTAGAGGATTTGCGTATCCGCAAGGATCTGGTTGAGCCTTTCGCTTGAATACAATCGCGCGTCGGCCGAAAGGCCAATCGGAAACTGCCGCACCGTGCCGAACTTCTGCACTTCGACGCCGCGCTGGTGCAGCCAGGGCTGGCTCGAACGCGTTTTCGCTTGTTCGCTCAATGAGGCCTCCTTCGAACGCCGGTTATCGGGCAAACGGGCGTTCGCCCCATGCGGCGCGCGCCGACCGCCGAGTTTCGTGCGGCTAAAGGCCTAGAACAGGCTCATGCGACGCAAAGTTCCATCGCGGTCGATGAAGCGATGCTTGAGCGCCGCCGCGACATGGCCGCCGGCGCAAAGCGCCAGGAAGGCGGCCAGTACATGATGCAATTGCTTGAAACTTTCCGACAAGGCGTAATTGGATGCGAGCAGATCAGGCGCCGTGAAGCCGAAGGGCAGCGCGACCGGCAGAGGCAGCGGCGAGGTTGAAACCATCGCATAGCCGGCAAGGATCAACGCAATGACCAGCGCATAGAGGAGGCTATGCATCGCGGCGGCGGCGCGGGTTTGCCAAGATGGAATGCTCGCGATCGGCGCCGGCTTGGCGCGTATGAAGCGCAGGGCAAGGCGCGCCAGCATCAACGCCAGCACCAAGAGCCCGATCGATTTATGCGCCTGATAGAGATCGAACCGCGCGCCTGGATCGCCGACGAGGTTGACCATGGCGAAGCCGAGCGCCAGCATGCCGATAATCGCCGCCGCGGCGAGCCAGTGAAGAATGCGAACCGATAGCGGCCACACCGGCTCTGCGCTCATGTCGCTCCGGCTTCCGCTTCCGTCGCGATGACCAGGTCGACATCGTTGCTGATCGCCGGAAAACCGGCGTTCATGCCGAACTCCAGGCGGTGAACGATTCCCGTGGCGCGAAAGCGCAGGCGGCTTTTCTCCGCGCCGGCGACGGCCACCTCGACCGTGAACGGCCGCGTCACGCCGCGCAAAGTGAGATCGCCGACGACGCGCGCATGATGATCGTCGAGCTTCTCGACATGCGTCGAGACGAAAGTGATGTCAGGATAGCGCGCGACATCGAAAAAGGCGTCGCCGCGCAGATAATCGGCGAAAGACGGCGAGCCGACTTGGATCGACTTGGCGGCGACGCGGAAGACGACGCTGCTCATTTCCGGCTGCTTCAAATCGACGGCGATTCGGCCGGAAAAGCTGCTGAAGCTGCCCTTGGTGCGCGGCCAGCCGACGCCGTCGACGATGAATTGGATGCTTGTGCGGCTGGGATCGATCGGCGTCGCCGCCGGGCCGGCTGTCAGCGGCGAGGCGGCGAGAAGCGCGGCGAGCGCCAGAACGGCGGAGGACAAGCGTGAAGCGATCGGCGCGCGGCGCGCGGCGAGTGTCATGGCGCCCCTTCTTCGGCTGCGATGGCCAACGCCGCCGGCGCGGCGAACGGCCGACGGCGGTGAGTGAACAATCGTTGCGGCGAGATTATTCGCTTTTCAGCCGGCGTCTCGACGTACCCCCGCGTTCTACGCCGCGACGAGGCCTTTCATCGGCGCAATGCCGGCCGTATCCGGGAACACCGTTTCGCCAAGCGCCCGCGGCGACAGGCCGAACTGATCGGCGAGCAGGCCTTTGAGCACGGCGCGCAGATCGGTCGTCGGCCTCAGATCGCGACCTTGGTAAAGATTGGCGGCTTTGAGCCCCGGCCAGTCGGCGACGACGCGGCCGCCGGCGACGGCGCCGCCGGCGAGAAACGCCACCGTAGCCGTGCCGTGATCCGTGCCGACCGTGCCGTTGATATGGACGGTGCGCCCGAACTCGGTGATCGCGACGATCGCCGTATCCTTCCACAGCGGGCCGAGCTCGCTCTCGAACGCCGCGATCGCGCCGTCGAGCCCGCCAAGCAATTGCGCCAGTCGCCCGGTCGCGCCGCCTTCGTTGGCATGCGTGTCCCAGCCGTCGAAGGCCATCGCCGCGACGCGCGGGCCGTCATCCGTTCCGACCAGCCGCGCCGCGCCTTCCGCCGCCTTGCGCATCGCGGCGGCGACGTCGCCGCCCGGCTTCAAGCTGTCCATGCCCTGCTTCATGGCGAGGCGGTCGGCGTCGAGGCCGGCCTTGAGCGCCGCGGCCAAGCCCGGGTCGCGATGATTGTAGAGGTCCAGCAGCCGGGCGGTGAGATCGTAGCTGACCGCCGGCAGTCCGGACGGCGCCCAGCCGAGCACCGGCGCGCCGCCGCGCAGCACGAGCGGCGGCGTCGAGCCGACGGCGAGGCCGCGCGGCGCGACGCGCTCGCCTTTCGGCAGCAGAGCGAGCGCGCGATTGAGCCAGCCGCTTTCGACCCGGCCCGGACCGGGCATGCCGCTTTCGAGCACGTCCTGGCCGTCGAAATGCGAGCGCTCGCGGTAATTGGTGGCGCAGGCATGCGCCAGCAGCGCCTGGCGCGCTTGGTAGAGCCTCGCGAAGTTCGGCATAGCCGGATTGAGCGCGAAGAACGAATCGAGCGGGAGGGCGGCATGCTCGCCGTCGAGCCGCAAGGCGAGCGCGCCATGCAAGGCCGGATAATCGGGATCGCCGATCGGCGCGACCGCCGAGAGCCCGTCCAGCGCGCCGCGCAGCACCATCACGACGAGGCGCGGATCGCGACCGCTGTCGGCCCGCGCAAAGCGCGGCAGGTAGGCCCAGGAAAAGAGCGCGCCGCCGGCGGCGAGCAAGGCGCGGCGCGACAGGGAGGGCGTTTCGCAGAGCAGCATCGAGTTTACCGGCGTTGGAATTCGGGAGACATCAGCAACAGGGCATAGGCCTGCTCGCGCGATTCGGCGCGGGTCACCGCTTGCCGGGTCGCCTCGGAGGCGCTCGGCCCGAGAATGTCGTCGAGCAGAACGGTGGGATTCGGCGCGTCCTTGGCCTGGCGGGCGAATTGCGCGGAAAGTTCGAGGCGCATCTTCATGCCTTCCGGCGAGGCCCAGGCGCTCGCCTCCTCGGCGAAACCGTTCGGGCCGCCGGGCCGCCACAGCGGCATGCCGAGCAAGTTCATCGCGTTCAGCGCCGGGCCGGGGTCGGCATAGGGACGGTCGAAAGCGCGCGCCGAAGCGACGACGAGCTCCCAAGGATTGCGCATCTTGGTCGCCGGCGCGCTCCAGGCGGCGTCATCGGCGATCAAGGTCCGGGCAAGAACGCCGAGATCGCCGTCGCTGTCGCGGAAGGATTTGGCGAGCCGGCCGACCAGCGCAGCCGGCGGATCGTCGGCGACGAAATGGCGCGCGAATTTCTTGGCGATGTGATCGGCGACCGCCGGCTGGCGGGCGATGTCGGCGAGCGCGGCTTCGCCCTGGGCGAGGCCGGCTTGCGCGTACGTCCGGCCCAGCACGGTCGCCGGGCCCGGCTCGTGCGCGTTGGCGTTGAAGACGAAAGCGCCAGGCTCGCCGAGCCTTCCGTCGCGCCCGGCGAAGGTCCAGCCGGTGAGGATGCGGGCGAGACCGATCACGTCCTGCTGGCTATAGCCCGAGCCGACGCCCATCGTGTGCAGTTCGAGGATTTCGCGCCCGAGATTCTCGTTGAGGCCGCGATTGCGCCTCTGGCCGGCCTTGGAATCGGGCCCGATCGACTGCGCGTTGTCGAGGAAGTTAAGCATCGCCGGGTGCTGCTCGACGGCGCGCAGCATGTCGGCGAATCGGCCGGCGACATAGGGCCGGATCGCCTCGCGCTCGAAAGCGCCCGCCGTCGCGCGAACGATATTGCTCTTGGCGACCGAGACGCAGAAATGGTTCGACCAGAACGCGACGAGCCGTTCGAGAAAGCCGACCGGCGCGGCGATCGCCCGCCGCAGTCTCGCTAATGCTTCGGCGCGAAAGATTTGCTGTTCGGGCGAAGGCGGCGGCTTCACCGACGGCGCCCCGCTCATCATCGCTTGGCTCTCTTTGACCGGCTCAGGCGGGGATTTCAGGTCAAGAAGCGGCGCGACGGCGGGCGCCGGCATGCCCGTCTGCTCGAATTCCAGGCGGGCGCGCTGCTCGCGTTCGAGCCGCTTGCGCTCCTGATCGGCGAAGACGGTCTGCACCGCCGCCGGGCCGCGCGGCAACTGGTCTTCGACAATTGTCGCGCCGTCCGGCGCCTCGAGCTCGGCGAGGAGAGCCGCGTGCGCATCGGTCGTCTTGGCGAGATCGCCCGGCCTCGGCCCGAAGCCGAATCGGTTAAAGGCGACAACGATGCGCTGAGCGTCCGTCGACATGACCGTTCATTGTCTCGCGCCCCCGCGACGCCTAAGAAAGCATGGCCAATATGACCAGAACGTGAACAGCGCGCCTGTTGCGCGCGTTATCTTGCTTGGCTAGCCGGACCGCCCGTGGCCGGACTATGATCGGCCCGGGGGCGATTACGGAAAGAAAGTATGGCTCAAAGGCGACAAATTCTGATCGTCGACGACGACGCGGAGCTTCGCGAGGCCCTTGCCGAGCAATTGGCGATGCACGAGGAGTTCGAAATCTCCGCGGCCGAAAACGCGGCCAATGCGCGCCAGATGATTCAAGCGAGCCCGCCCGATCTGGTGGTGATGGATGTGGGCCTACCCGACATGGATGGCCGCGAGGCCGTGCGGCTGATGCGCAAGGACGGCTTCAAGCGGCCGATCATCATGCTGACCGCGCATGATTCGGACGCCGACACCGTGCTTGGCCTCGACGCCGGCGCCAACGACTATATCGCCAAGCCGTTCCGCTTCGCGGTGCTGCTCGCCCGAATCCGCGTGCAATTGCGCCAGCACGAAGCGAGCGAGGACGCCGAATTCCAGATCGGACCTTATACGTTCCGGCCGGCGTCGAAGAATCTGATCAGCGCCAAAGGCAATCGCCTGCGCCTGACCGAGAAGGAGGCCGCGATCCTGCGCTATTTGCGGCGCGCCGACCGCCAGGTGGTCTCGCGCGAGACGCTGCTCAAGGAAGTTTGGGGCTACAATTCCAACGTGACGACCCACACGCTGGAGACGCACATCTATCGGCTGCGGCAGAAAATCGAAGCCGATCCGGCCGACGCGCGCTTGCTGGTCACCGACGCCGGCGGGTACAAGCTGCTGCCGTGACTGGCCGCCATGGCGATCGCCGATGTCATTCCCGCGAAAGCTGGAATCCAGAGGGGCCTTGGCTTGAGGACAAGCAGTCTGGATTCCCGCTTTCGCGGGAATGAGACAGAGGGGCGAGAGCATGGCGCTTGAACAGGATATCGGCCGGCTGGCGCGGACGCGGCCGTTCGACGCCCTGCCGCGCGATGCGCTGAAGCTCATCGCCTTTTCCGCCGAGCGCCGCACCTTCCCGGCCGGCCGAACGATTTTCGAGCAGAACGACGAGGCCGATTGCGCCTATTTCCTGCTTTCAGGATCGGTCGCGCTGACCGCCCATGGCAAGGACGAGCCGAAAGAGCGGCTGGTGGGGGCCGGCGCCTTGATCGGCGAAATGGCGATGTTCGCGCCGCTGGCGCGCCCGGCCAGCGCCCGGACGAGGGAGGAGACGGTCGTGCTGCGCATCTCGCGCCATTTGATGGCGCGCATTTTAAGCGAATACCCACGGGAAGCCGCGCAAATCCGCGCCCGCCTGGCCGAGCGTACGCGCCAAATCACCGCGGAGTTCGACGCGGTGCGCCAGCGCGCGCACCTTTAAGCGGCTGCCGCAGTTCGGCTACGGGAGTTCGACTTCGTGATGCTTGGTCGCAGCGAAATGTTGCGTCACAAAGCTCGGCTGCTGGACGACGGCGAAATTGTGCGACGGCGTCGCGGCCACCTCGCTGCGCATCGGCTGCATGAGGATCACCGCCGCGGCGGCCGCAACCACCGCGCCGGCGACGATCGAGCCGATCAGTTGGCGGCGCGCCACCGATTGCAGCGCGTCAACGCTCAACCCGGTGCCGGGCACCACGCTCTCTTGATGCAGAATGTCGACGAATTCCGGGTCCCCGAAACCCGAAGCCCCGCCAGCAAAGCCGGCAAATTCCGTTTCGATCCGTTTCACAGTCGCCTCCCCCTGATCCCCAGGGCTTTGCGAAATCATTACGGTCTAAATCGTTAGACCTCCCTCCGGGTTCCAGCTTTGTCACAGGAAGTTGAACGCCGGCTCGGCCCATCCTCTTGACTCTTACGACGATTTCGCTCCGGCCCTTTCCGACATCCGCCGCCGCGCCGCCAAAATTTTTCCTTCTTTCGCCGGGCTTCTTGGCCTTCCTGGCCGCGGGAGAGAAGAGTGACGGACTGGTCGGGCGCGCTTGCGCCCTCAATCGCAGACATCGAGCGCCTTGCCGAGGCGGCCTATGCCCGGCTGCCTGAGGCGTTTCGCAAGCTCTGCGAGGATGTCGTCGTCCAGGTCGTCGACTTTCCTGACGACGAGACGCTGGACGCGATGGGCGCGGAGAGCGAGTTCGACCTGCTCGGCCTGTTCCGCGGCCGCGGCATGGCGCAACGCGGCGCGGTCGCCGAAACGGGCGCCCTGCCCAACATGATCTGGCTCTATCGCCGGCCGCTGCTCGACTATTGGTGCGAAAGCGAGGACACGCTGGGCGCCGTCGTCACCCACGTATTGGTGCATGAAATCGGCCATCATTTCGGCTTCTCGGACGCCGATATGGAGGCGATCGAGCAAGCGGCGAGTTGAGAGCGCCGCGGCGGGCGGCTTCACAAGCCCGTCATCGTCGCTATAGACTATTGAGCGGCCGATGGATTCGCCTCTCCCGGCCAGCGGATCGGAGCCTCGGTTGACGGTTCACGTCCAAGCGGTTTCGCCGGAATCCTGTCCGGCTTTGGTGCTCAACGCCGATTTCCGGCCGCTGAGCTATTACCCGCTGTCCATCTGGTGCTGGCAGGACGCGATCAAGGCGGTGTTTCTCGATCGGGTGAACATCGTCTCGCAATATGAGCGCACCGTGCGCAGCCCATCCTTCGAGATGCGCCTGCCTTCGGTCGTCTCGCTCAAGACCTATGTGAAACCCTCGCGCTATCCGGCCTTCACACGGTTCAACGTTTTCCTGCGCGACCGCTTCACCTGCCAATATTGCGGCGACGACGACGAATTGACCTTCGACCATGTCGTCCCCCGCTCGAAGGGCGGGCTGACGACCTGGGAGAACGTCGTGGCCGCTTGCTCGCGCTGCAACTTGCGGAAAGGGGACATGCTGCCGGCCGCAGCGCGGATGTGGCCGGCCAAGGCGCCCTTCCAGCCGACCATCCACGACTTGCACCAGAACGGCCGGCTCTTCCCGCCGAACTACCTGCACGAAAGCTGGATGGACTATCTTTACTGGGACAGCGAATTGGAGCCGTAAAA
>DATGLU010000123.1:0-2247 GCA_035294045.1 Roseiarcus sp.
CTTGCCGAGCGCCAGCACGACAAGGCCGCTGTCGCGCTCGATGTCGGGCGCGTCCGGGTCGAGGATCAGGCGGCCGGCCCGCGCGTAATCGCTGAGCAGGAAGCGCAGAGCGGCGGAAACCGCCGCGTCGGCGAAGCGCGACAAGGCCTCGGTGACTTCGACGACATCCCACACGCCGCCAAGATCGGCGAGCGCGATGAGCAAAGCCGCCTCGCGCTTGGCGAGGCGGAGCGCGCGCATCAATTCGCTTTCGTCGGCGTCGCGGCGCGCGCTGATCGCCGCGATCAGACGGTCGAGCGCCGCCTCCGGCGCCTCGCCGAGAAGGCGCGCCAAGCGCGCCGGGTCTTCCGAGATCAAGCCCCAGAGGTAGGGCGAGTGGTCGGCGATTCCGAGCAGCAAGTCCCGCGTTTTCTTGCGCTCGACCAAAGGCGCGAGCGGCGCGGCCGCATCCTCGGCGACGAGGCCGGCGAGGCGGCGCTTCGCGGCGGCCGCTTCCGCGGGGCGCGGCGCGGCGGAAAGCCGCTCGGCGAACGTGGCCTCCTTCACGAAAGCGCCGCCGCGTCGGCGGCGGGCGCCGTTTCGAAGGCCGGCTCGATCAGCGCCGGACGCGCCGGCAGGCTGATGACGACGCTGAGGCCCGGCTGATTGTCCTCGAGCCGAACCGCGCCGCCATGCAGATGGGCGACCGCCGCGGCGAGCGACAGGCCAAGGCCGGAGCCGGCGCGCGCGCGGGCGCCTTCCAGGCGGACGAAGCGCTCGAAGACGCGGGCGCGATCGGCCGGCGCAATGCCCGGCCCATGATCGGCGATCACGATCTCGACCGAATCGCCGGCGCGGCGAACGGTAAGCTGCACCTCGGCCGCCGGCGGGCCGGGCCGCACCTCCTCGGCCGGCGCGGTCGGCGGCGCAAGCGCCAGGACCGGCTCCGCTGCGCCGTATTTCAGGGCGTTGTCGAGCAGATTGGCGATGCTCTGGCCGAGCAGCTCGCGATTGCCGCGCACGATCAATCCGGGCTCGATCTCGGCCTTGAGCGTCGCGCCGGCTTCTTCGGCGGCCGGCTCGTAGAGTTCGACGACGCTGCGCGCCGCTTCGCCGACATCGAAGTCGCTTAAAGCCGAGCGATCGGCCCCCGCCTCGGCGCGAGCGATCATCAGCAGCGCGTTGAAGACCCGGATCAAGCCGTCCGATTCCTCGATCGTGCGCTCGAGCGCGGCGCGATAGTCCTTCACGTCGCCTTCGAGGCGCAGCGCCGCCTCGGCGTGGTTGCGCAGGCGCGTCAGCGGCGTACGCAAATCGTGCGCGATATTGTCTGAGACTTCCCTGAGGCCGAGCATCAATTCGCCGATCCGTTTGAGCATATCGTTGAGATTCTCGGCAAGGCGGTCGAGCTCGTCGCCCGAGCCCGAGACCGGCAGGCGCTCGCTGAGATCGCCGGCCATGATCGCGCGCGAAGCGTTGCTCATCGCATCGATCCGCCGCAGCACTCGCCGCGCGACGAAAAGCCCGCCCAAAGCGCCGAGCACCGCGAGCCCGATCAGCGACATAGCCAGCGAGCGCACCATCACGTGACCGATGCGGGCTCGGTCCCGCAAGTCCTGGCCGACGAGCAGCCGGAAGCCGCCGGGCAGCACAAAGATGCGCGCAAGGGCGCGCCGGCCGGAGGTCGAATCATCGATCGTCTCGTACGAGGTTTCGATGAAGCCGGGCTTGTCGAGTACGCCGGGCGGCAGGCGCTCGATATTGCCGGCCAAAGTCTCGCCGGCAAAATTGGTCAATAGATAGAGCGAGGAACCGGGCTCGCGCGTGCGCTGCTCGATAACGTAGCCGAGCCGGCGAATGCCGCCTTGGGCGTATTGCTCGGCAAGGCCGTCCGCCTCGGCGGCGATGGTTTGGCGCGATTCCTGATCGACCAGCGCGAAGACTTCGAAAGCGACGATGCTGAGGACCGCCCCGGCGCCGACCGCGCTCAGCGCCATGAAGACGAGCGACAGCTTGAACGCCGTCGTGCGAAAGAGCTTACCGAGCGCTGTCACGGATCATATATCCCGCGCCGCGGACCGTATGGAGCAGCGGCGGATCGAAATCCTTGTCGATCTTGGCGCGCAATCGCGAAATATGCACGTCGATCACATTCGTCTGCGGATCGA
Organism: Roseiarcus sp.; assembly: GCA_035294045.1. GTDB lineage: Bacteria > Pseudomonadota > Alphaproteobacteria > Rhizobiales > Beijerinckiaceae > Roseiarcus. The sequence goes on from DATGLU010000123.1 coordinate 2,148, forward strand.
AATGATAGTCCCAGACGCTCTCCAGCAACATCGTCCTGGTGACCACCTTGCCGGCATGCTGCATCAGATATTCGAGCAGGCGGAATTCGCGCGGCTGCAG